>JAFRAU010000002.1 GCA_017405245.1 Candidatus Saccharimonadota bacterium | reverse complement strand
GCAAGACATGACACCAGAAGTATGTTCTAGCGCTACGACGCCACTAGCCAGCGCAGGAACGTCGACGGCTACAATAGACACTACTGGTACACATCAAGGAGATAATGCTTATGTCCCACAACGCACATTGTACGACTATCGCGGGATAGATGGAACAGGGACAGCCTCGTCTCCGGCCACTGGTTCTAACCAAGTTAGTTATGTTATTAGGAAACTTGCTGATGGTAACTGTTGGATGAGTGAAAATCTTAAACTGACTCTTTCTACTTCGCATAGTTATGAGGTGGCGACGTTCTCTGGTGGAACGACTAGTTGGACGCCAACAAGCTGTTCAACTAACGGAACTTGTGCAATGAACGGAAATACTGTTTATACTGGAAGTGGCAGTAGTAGAAAATGTTGGTATTCTTGGTATGCTGCTACGGCCGAAAGCGAAACAACATTACAATCTGGTGAAGACGCACCAAATTCTATTTGTCCAAAAGGATGGAGACTTCCAGCGAATTATAGCATTAATACTACTAAATCTTATGGTGCATTAACCAACGCGTATTTTGGCTATGCAACCAATATGGAGAATACTTCGGATTATGCAGAATTAGAAAGTATACCGTTGAGTTTTTCTCAGCAAGGTTGGTACGACAGAGGAGGTCCAGGTGCCACCGACACGCGTGGCTTCTATTGGAGCTCAACAGTTAATGAACCCATTAATACTGCATATATACTACTTTATAGCAGACCTGATAGGTATATGTTCCCGCAGTACAGAGCTTCTAAGCATTACGGTTTTCCAATGCGTTGTATGAATATTTAAAAAGGAGCAATCAAGGTTCACGTAATTCTTGTTCTATGCGTCTAAGGAATAGCAACACAACGAACGGAAAACCCGCGGAACTTGTAGCTGTTGTCCTGGGGGTTGCCGTAGCTACTGCCGACGTACAGAACGTACGCGCGGTCACTATTGCTGGTGTACGGGCTAGCTGACCAGTAGTAACCGTGTGACGTATCGCTCAGACTACCGGAGTAGTAGTCGCCAGCATAGTAGAAGGAGAGTGGGACGCCTTGGAGTTTGGTGGAACCAGCAGAATCAACTCCTATGCTGTATGCAGTAGCTAGACTTTGGAAGCTTGGTGCAGCGTTAGTACCGCCATTAGGCAGTTTCCAGCTCTTAGGACAAATGGATTGGGAAATGGTAGGACTTGCAGTTCGTGTTCCTTGTCCAGCGGTAGCAGCATACCACGGATAGTACCATTCATTTTTGCCGTTAACGGATATATTCACTTGGGTATTAGGTGTAATGGCATAATTATAAGCGCTAGAAGTGGTAGTGGAGTTTGGTGTCCAGCTAGCCGTTCCACCAGAGAACGTCGCAACTTCATATGCGTGTGAGGTAGAAAGAGTAAGTTTAAGGTTCTCACTCATCCAACAATTACCATCAGCTAACTTCCTAATGACATAACTGACTTGATTAGAACCACTAGCAGGATTAGACCTCGTCCCTGTTCCGTCTATCCCCCGATAGTCGTACAATGTGCGTTTTAGGAAGTTTAGGCTTCTTTGAATTGCACAGTTTTGGTAATATTTGACGAGCCGTCAGAAGCAAGTCTTGGCACAGGCCGAGTACCGTTTAGTCGGGCGCAGGCCTGCCTGCCAAGACTTAATTCTGACAGACGCGAGGCAACCTATTACCAAAAGTGTGCAACCAAAGAAGGCGGTATTCAAAAAAGATAACATTCAAAGAAGGCCACTCCTACCTCCCCGCCACCACCACTGCGCCCATCACGTCCTTTGCACCGGCTTTTCTGATTACTTTCATTGCCGCCTCCATAGATGCACCAGTAGTCCAGACATCATCAAGTAGCAAATAGCGCTTCGTAGCATCGACTTTCTGCAAAACCTCGTACGCTTTTGACGCTTGCAGCTTTCGAGTTTTCTCATCAGCACCTACCTGCACATTTTTACCACATCTTTTGATAATCTCCTGCACCCTAAATCCAGGCCTACATTTAGCTAAGTTCTCAGCAAGTAGCCTCGTATGATCAAAGCCGCGCTCTCTAATATGTCTACCAATTGTCGGAAGCGGTACAATCAAGGCCTCCGAGACAGAGGAGGGAATCGCGTCATTTAGCATTTCTGCAAGTATCTTCGCAATATCACGAACTGACTTATATTTATATTCTTCTACTAAGTCACTCATTACACCCTCGCGCCACGCTACGGTATAGACTGGACACACACATTTACATTCCGCAATCGATTTTTTACAACGTGCACAAATTTTAATTATACAAGAGTTGTTGTGTTTTTTACAACGTTCACAAAGCACGTCTCCCAGTCGTCCACAACACCTACAAGAGTGAGGGAAGAGTAGGTCAAATAACCCAAAAAATGTTGTATTTTTTACATCAAAACCCATATTTTACTTGATTTTATCAAAAAGTAGATTTATAATAAAGCATAACAATAACAATTACGTGGAGGTAAAATGGCTCGTAACAACGACGATATGCTGATGGAAGACGATCTAGCCGCTGCTTTTTTAGATAGTAGCGACACCACTGCTCCTGCCGCGGCAGAAGAACCTGCCGGTATTGAAGAAGCAGCGCCATCAGATGATGATGGGTGGGATAACGCCGACGAATTTCCTGGACAGCTCGCTGTGGATGTCTACGAAACCGCCGATAAATTAGTAGTAAAAGCCCGCACTGCCGGCATCTCTAAGTCAGACTTAGACGTAAGTATCTCGGATAATATTCTAACTATTTCCGGTATCCTCTCAGGTGGGGAAGATGAGCATACTACTCGTTGGCATATTCAAGAGTGCTATTGGGGCGAATTCTCTCGTACTATCGCCTTGCCTGTTCAGGTTAGGGAAGACGAGAATAGCGTTAAAGCAGAATTAAAAGATGGTGTTCTCACTATCACCTTCGAGAAAGAAAAAGTCGAAGCCCCTAAGAAAATCCAGATTCAATAATCTATTTTCACCTAGAAATACCGCCCCTAGCAAAGCTAGGGGCTTTCTAGTGGCTATGTTAAGCAATACCAAAAAGTCTACGGAATATTCCGTAGACTTTCCTATCTTATATTGCTAATTAATTACCGCCAGCCGCACTGCTCGAATCAGACGTACTAGTTGAGCCACCACCATTAAATATATTATCCAGTACAAAGTTTACAATCGCAAATGCCAGAAGCGCAATCACTAGGCCAATCACCCCATATAAAATCGTATCCTTTGCCCGTTTAATCTTAGCTGGATCACCATTAGAGGTCGCATATGTCACACCGCCTATGATAATCATTACAGTCGTTACTAGACCTAACACCGCTAGTGCTACGTTAATAATCGTCTGGACGGTACTCATCAAATTGTCATGCCCAGCTTCCTTATTATCTACGTTACACTGCGCCAGATTATCCACCTCAGCATCATCTCCCCGAATAGAACCTTTTGGACACTTTACCGCCATCGCTGGATTCACTGCTATAAAACTAGCGACAAAAGCTGTCACTATAACCATTATACTCATGGCCACCATTTTTATTCTATGCATTCTCGCTCCTTCATATTATCTTACTCAATAATATCACATCAAAGAGTTCCAGGCAAGCTCGCGACAAGTTTGAACAGGTAAACCAGCCGACCCTCATCTTGCCCCCCTCCAAAAAATGCATCAAAAAGCCCCGCCTGAAAGCGGGGCCATGTTTACGTACTTAGATATTAAAGACGTTACCCAAGATGAAGTTCACGATTGCAAATGCTAGAAGCGCAATCACTAGACCAACTACACCATACATGATGGTATTCTTTGCCTTCGTCACCTTTGCAGCATCACCAGATGATGTCGTGTATTGAACACCACCCATGATAATCATCACCACAGCGACAAAGCCAATTACACCAAGAGCGACATTGATAATCAGAGTCAACACGTCCATCAAGTTACGATCATCACCAGTAGCCGCTGTCTGATTCTCTCCTTCTACAAAAGAAGATGCCGGCTTGCTTTGATTAACTGTATTCGTAGCCGCATTTACTGCTGGAACCACTAGGGAAGAAACTGCCAAAGTAGAAACTGCTGCAATTCCCATCGCTGCCATTTTGATTTTTTCTGCAATCTTCATAGAATTATTTTCCTTTTAGATTATTTTAATTTAATTATATCACAAACTCCAAAGTCTACAATAGTTTTTTACGAGAATACACCATTCAGTATGAAGTTCACTATTGCAAATGAGAGCAACGCCACAACCAGTCCAATCAGACCATACAGCACCATGTTTTTTGCCTGTTGTAACTTTCCCGGGTCCCCATTACTTACGATATATCTCTGTCCAGCTATCACTAAAATTAATACCGCCAAAATTCCTACAATTGAAATCACCGTATTCAAAATATTAGTTACTACCTTTGGCGCTTGATCATTTTTATCACAACCAAGTGCCGCCTTCTGCTGCTCATCTGCTCCATTACAAGCCTCGTTAGTCCACTCATTCTTTGCCATAGCGCTCTCCGTTAAAAGTAGTTCCGACGCCATAGACAAAGAAAAAATACTCACTATTGCTAGAAAAATCGCTATTATCTTCCTCATTTTGTTGACTCTCCTATTGCACCTAAAACAAAATTCGTAATTGCAAATGCTAGTGCCACCACTGCCAACCCTATCACCGCAAAAGCAATAATCTGGCTAGCCTGCTTTGTCTTATCTGGCGCACCCTGAGATGTTAAATACTTAACCGCGCCGTAGATAATAATTCCTACCGCAACTAAGCCCGCCGCTCCTAGCACCCAATTAATCACATTATTCAAATTGCCAGATGTAACGCCAGTATCATGGTTTGGCAACTCATTAATTGTTGCTTTTATATCATCTTGTCCCTTTGCCAAAATTTCTAGAATCTTCATCCTCACTCCTTATGACCTATTTGTTAGCACCGAAACAATCGTATTCATAATTACACTCGCAAGAACGGATATTAAAAGGCCAATTACCGCCGAGATTAACGTCTTTTTACCTTTTTCTGCTCTATCTGGCAACCCTCTTGAAAACATATATAAGTACCCGCCCCATGCAATCATCACGATCGCAATATAGCCAATCATCACCGAAATATCCGTCAAGATGTTAAGTACAATCGTCCACACGAACTTCGGTAAATCACCATCTTTTGGCGTTTTTATTTCACATTTTCCGTTTATTTCTTCCGTCTGACCATAATACCAAGGTCTGAGCCCAAAAAACATTGAACTACCGTCACAGCTCGCCGCACTCACCGGTGCTGGCGTCATTATTACCATCCCAGAAAGCAGATTCACCATCATTAAGGCATACAGAATAATCTTTTTCATACCTTAATAATATCATATCTCACACAAAAATAGCAACTTTTTTCTAAGCATTACCATTTTCTAGACAAAATTGCAAAAACACCCATTTACCTATTGACTATTTCGCTTATGCGTGATATAATTAACAGGTAAAGCGCTAAGAAACTTAGCCGGTTGTTTATTATGAGTCTAATAAAATCTCTAAAAAAGCATCTACATCGCCCACTTTTTGGCGTAATTTTTGCTTGTTTAGTAGGTCTTTTCGCCGTATTTACCCCAATCATGTCCCAGCCCGCATACGCCGATACTGCCGATACTGCCGCAGCTGATGAAACCTGTTATGACCAAGTTGGCGCAATCGGCTGGCTTGTCTGTCCAGCTACCGGTGTTCTTGGTAAAGCCATTGACGGCATCTATAACATCATCGAAGAACTACTTACCGTCCAACCCCTATCTACTGACGGCTCGTCTCCTATTTTTCAGGTTTGGCAAATCATGCGAGATATTACCAATATCGTCTTTGTCATTGTCCTCCTTATCATTGTCTATTCCCAAATTACCGGTATTGGCATTGCCAATTACGGCATCAAAAAAGCCCTTCCTAAGCTTATCATTGCCGCCGTCCTAGTTAATCTCTCCTTCATTATCTGCGCCCTAGCCGTTGACCTTAGTAATATCATCGGAGCCAGTTTAAGAGGTGTCTTTGAAAGCATTGAAGTTAATGCAATCAATAGTGGCGGGCTAGGCGACGCTGCTCATGTCACTTGGACTGAACTCGCTGGCGCACTCATCGGTGGTGGCGCCGTTGCTGGCATTTCTATTGGTGTCGCAGGTGGACTCGGCGCCTTCCTTTGGCCTGTCTTAGCTGCCCTCATTGGTGGTATCTTATCAGTTATCGTCGGTCTAGTTACTATCGGCCTCAGGCAAGCACTTGTCGCTATGTTGATTATGATCGCTCCACTTGCTTTTGTCGCCTATCTCTTACCAAATACCGAACAATATTTCAAAAAATGGAAAGACGTTTTAATTTCCATGCTCATCTTCTATCCTATGTTTAGTCTTCTCTTTGGCGCCGCCCAATTAGCTGGTTGGGCCATTATTGCATCTTCTGGCAACGCCGGAAATCTCGGGCCATTCTTCGTTGTCCTCGGTATGGCCGTCCAAGTCTTTCCGCTTTTTCTCTCTGTCTCTCTGCTCAAAATGTCCAACACTATCTTAGGTAGCATCAGTAGTAAGCTAAACAGCCTCTTCGACAAGCCACGCTCTGGTGTCAGAGCCTTCACCGATCAACAACGCCAACTTGCCGCTAACCGCCACATTAATAATAGCCTTCTTCCTTCCGCCGGCCTCCGCCGTTATCTTGACGCCAGAAACCGCCGCCGCGAACTCGACCTCGAAAACGAAGGTATTATCAGAAAAGGTCGCGCTGAAATATATGCTCGCAAAAAGATCGCGGGCAATGTTGCCTATCGTCCAGGCGAAGAACACCAGGATTTGAAAGCTAACGCTTCTACAAGAAGTGCCAAGGAAGCTGCCAATACCGCCCTTGAACTTAGCTACGTCAATCTCGACACTGAGCACGTCCTTGGCCATTATGATACCTATCATAAGAATACTAAACGCGATCAACGTCTTAATGCCGCGGCTGGTCAAAACTTCATGCAAAGTTTCCGTGCTAATCTTGCCGCAGAAAACGATGCCTTTGCCGACCAAGACTGGGTCATGGGTGAATATAACAAAATTCGTGCTCTGGGTGAAAGTAATTATAAGTACAAGAGCCATATCATCGGTGCTGCTGGTGCTCTTGGTAGAGAAGGCGAGCACACTGTTCTTGGTGAAGTCATTGCAAAATCTGCCGCCAACGAGTCAAAGCGCAAAAGCTACACTAGTCTTGTTTATAGCAAATATGGCTATGGTAAAAGCGACGCCCGCAGCATGATAGTCGGATACTATGTCGATGATGATGGTTTTGCCACCACAAAACCAGATGAAAAAGGTCGCCGCGAAAAACTCAAAACCTATGTCGACAAAAATGGTGTCAGCCATAATATTAGTGAGCGTAGTCCTGGTGAGTTCCTAAAATATCATCCCGAATACTTAGAGCAGTCCGCCTATGACAAATACGAACTTATCAAGAATCCTTCCACTGGCGAAATGGAACGTCACTATTACTATGATGCCAGAGATCAACAGGGCAAGTTTATTGGCCGTATTTACAAAAACGATTCCGCCGCCATGAAAGAGCTTCTATCTAACTGGGATATGCCAATCGCTGATCCAATCAATGGTCTCTATGGTATTCTCTCTGGTATATATGAAAATCCTAAGCGACCTTTCGGTCTCCAAGGTGTTGGCCTCGCACAGCTTAGTACCACCTTAAATCGTGCCACAATGTCTTCTGGATTTAAAGAAAAAGCTGCCTTCGCTGGACCAATGTATGCTACCTCAGTAGGACAACGCTACATTACGGATTTTGTCCAGCTTAATATCGCACGTCTAGATAACCTCATTAAGACCGCAAAACCAAGTGGATTTAACACTCAGGATGTCGCCGAGTTTAACCAGCTTCAAATGCTCATGAATCCTGCAAACTGGGATTGGATGCTCTTTGATGAACAATCATTAAGGAGCTATCGTAACGTCAATGGCCAGCACCTTAAAGGTACTCGCTTTATGCTGGACGAAAATGGTAATCCTATCCGAGATAAAAACGGCAAAATAAAGATTGCCGATAAGAATATCCCAATTGAAAAAGCTACCCTAGAAGAACTTAAAAATACTATATTGACCAAGTTCCTACTTCCCGCCGCTCCTAAATTCGCCACCATGATGTCTCGCGTCACTAACGGTATTATTGATAACCAGAAACCTGGCGTTGCCGAAAACTGGAATAAACTTCTCGACTCCATGGATCTCTGGAATAAGAAAGAGTGGACTTCTAAGTATCCCGCTCTTGATAATCCATTTGCCGAGCAAACCAACGATACTATTTCACGTGCTCGCGAGATTAGCCACAGAATCCGCCCTCAAAGAAGAAATACTAGTATCAATCCAAATCAGCCATCTCCTTACATGCGCGAGCTTATGTATAACTCCACTGTTAGAGCCAACAGCGGTATGGGTGACCCATCAGCAGAGAATCAAAGCACCTCCAAAGATAATCCAAAAACAGACTCTGCTAGCTCCTCTCTAAATCAAGAGGGTGCCCCTTCAAAAAACACCTCTCCAAACTTAGATACGACTCCATCGACGCCATATCAACTAACAGAAGAAGATCGTGCCGTAGATCGCGAGTTTATGAAAGAAGAAGAGGAAGCCGAGTGGAGTATTTGGGCCAAGGGTCCAGAAACCAGCCGCAACTATCGCGTCCGAATCGACCTGCTTGCCTCAGAGTATGCTTATGATACCCAGGCTTTCATTGAGGCTGTCAGCGATTACCTTCACGATGTCTGCGTCGAAGATTCACGTCTAGACAGCGTCATTGAAAAGTTTGAAGATTTCATCGTAATGAACGGTGGCGACGACAGCCTTACCACAGAAGATTACGCCGCCGCCCTCAATGGCTATATCGCCTCTGATACCTTTGAAGACTAACCTTACCTTTTTCCTCACATAATTAATATCTATCTCTCATTTTCCACTTCCAACATTATTCAATTTATGCTAATATAATAATATGGCGCAGTACAAGGTCCCACAGGATGTTGAGGCCGATGATAAACTTCTCGGTCCATTTACCTTCCGCCAGTTCGTCTATCTCATGATTATGGGTGGATTTATTGGCCTTGCTTTTGCACTCTTTCAAATTTTTCCTCTTCTTGCTTTACTTGCTGTCCCATTCGTTATTTTCTTTGCCGTACTTGCTTTACCACTTAAAAAAGATCAGCCGATGGAAACATATCTTGCCGCAGTCGTATCGTTCCATCTCAAACCAAATAAGCGTTTCTGGAATCCTGGACAGCGTGAGACTACCGTAGAAATCACTGCCCCTAAAAAAGTCGAGCAGCCTCGTACTCGCAGTATTTCAGAAGAAGAAGCCGGCAACCGCTTATCGTTTCTCGCAAACGTTATTGACACCGAAGGCTATGCCGTGCGTGGTGATATTAATAATGCCCCAATGCGAGCCCAGTTCCTTGCCGAAGCTAATGCTACTCCTGATATCATGGATGCCAATTCGTCACCCGTCATCAACGAGATGCTTGCAAAACAACAAAATAATCGCCATCAAGCCTTAGTTAACCAAATGCGCGAAGCCATTAATCGTGCCGAATCGATTAATTCCGATAGTAATACCGCCTACAATTCCTCTGGTCATGTCATAAACCCACTCTCTACTGCGCAAGTCATCAATCCAGCTGCCGTTCCTGCTACGTCTACCAGCGCTCTTAATTCACCCGCTGCCCAAGCAGCTGCATCAAACAATAATCCTGCTATTAACACCAGCTTCCAAAACTTGGCTAGAAATACTGATTATTCCGTTCAAACTATCTCGAAAGAAGCTGCGCGCGTCACTAGTCAAAGTAATAATGAAGGCTACATACCATTACATTAAGGAGTCTAAGGAGAAAATATGAATCCACAAACAATGACACAACCTACTGCTTACAATCCCTATACCGGCGCTGGTCCAGCTCCTATGCCAGCTTCCACACCTACGCCTTCCGTGTCACAACCTGTCGCCGCTCCACAGTCCACTACTTCACAACCGATCGCTCCACAACCTACCGCTCCGCAACCATTCGTTTCTCCCACTCAGGCGCCTACACAGCCTCCGCAAGCACCATCTCCTGTTGTCACTCCTACCCCAGTAGCACCTTCCGCCACACAGCCAACTCAACCAATTGGTAGTGCTACTAAGCCGGGCATCCCTACGCCGCAAAGTCCTACTTCCAATGTTACCCCAGACAACCCTCTTTCCACTCAGTCCTCTCTCCAAATTTCCGAACTTCGTGATGGTCTAGTTATTATGAAAGACGGCTCGTTTAGGGCAGTTATTGCTTGCCAATCCATTAACTTTGATTTGATGTCGGAAACCGAACGCGAAGCAGTTGAATATTCCTATCAAAACTTTCTAAACTCTCTAAATTTCACTACTCAAATTCTCATACGTTCCCAACGTGTCGATATTGGACCATATATTGAACGTCTAACCGAAATCAGGAAAAACAATGACAATATGCTTCTAGGCGTCTTAATGGATGATTATATCAACTTTATCGACATCTTATCACAAGAAGCCAATATTATGGACAAATCGTTCTTTATTGTAATTCCATACTACGTTTCTGCCGAAGCAGAAAAGGTCATGACTCAAACGCGCAATTTCTTTTCTAGCTTTTCTAAGTCAAAACAAGTAGAAGTCACCAAAATCGACCGTCCGACATACGACAAGGCAATCACAGAGATTAATAACCGCGTCGAGTCAGTCGTCTCCGGGTTGTTCCAAATTGGGATTCATTCAGTCAGACTTAATACCAGAGAGCTTGGCGCCCTCTACTATAACTTCAACAATCCAGATACCGCTGTAAGGGAACCACTAGTAGACTTTACGAAACTCGCCACCACTTATGTAAGAAAAGGAGATAAAAATGAGTAGAAGAGACAAGAAGAATAAGGGGCAACTTTCTGCCGCCCAAATTGCCGCTCAGGCCCAAGCTATGGAAGAAGCCGAGATTCAAAAGGCCTTTGAGCAGGGTATCACTACTCTTCGCGACCTCATCTCTCCATCCAGTATCGAAATCCATGCTGATTATTTTCGTCTCGGCACTAAATACGGTCGCACTCTCTATGTCTATGGTTATCCGCGTTCTCTCTATACGGGTTGGCTCTCTCCACTCATTAACATTGATGAAGTCCTAGATATTTCTATGTATATTTACCCAGTCGATACTACTATCGTCATGAAAAATCTACAAAAGAAAGTTACTCAGCTAGAAGCTTCTATCTCTGTAAATTCCGAAAAGGGTAAAATTCGCGACCCAGAGCTAGAAGCTGCAATCGGCGATGCCGAAGAACTTCGCGATCAGCTCCAAGTCGGCGCAGAAAAATTCTTCCGCTTCGGACTCTACGTTACGCTTTGGGCGGACTCCTTAGACGAACTTGGTTTTGTTCAGAGAAAAATTGAAACTCTCTTTGGTCAACAAATGGTCTTCTCCAAGGTTGCTAGCAGCCAACAGGAACAGGGAATGAACTCCTGTATGCCACAATGTACTGACCAACTCCTCATTCGCCGTAATATGAATACTGGTGCCATTTCTACCTCATTCCCATTCACATCTGCCGATCTTACGCAAGAGAAAGGTATTCTCTATGGTATTAATATGCACAATAACGGCCTCGTTATCTTCGATCGCTTCTCCTTGGAAAACGCAAACATGGTTGTATTTGCTAAATCTGGTGCCGGTAAATCATTTACCGTAAAACTCGAAGCATTGCGTTCTATGATGGTTGGCGCGGAAATTCTTATCATCGACCCAGAAAATGAATACCAAATGCTCTGTGACGCAGTTGGCGGCTCCTACATTCGTTTATCACTCAATTCCGATGTCCGTATCAATCCATTTGACTTGCCAAAAGTTGTTGATGCCGAAGACGCGAATGATGCACTGCGCGCTAACCTTGTCACTCTCCACGGCCTCTTTCGCTTAATGCTAGGTGGAGCTCAACAGGCTTCCGCCGGAGCCCCAGCCGCACCAGCTCTCACCCCTAATGAAGAAGCTGACCTCGACCAAGCACTTATTGATACCTATGCTCGCGCCGGTATTACTTCTGACCCTCTTACACATCAATCTACTCCACCTACTATTTTCAACCTTTATGACACACTACTTCACATGGGTGGCACCGGGCCAAACCTCGCACAACGACTAAGAAAATACACCACGGGTACTTTTGCTGGCATCTTCTCACAGCAATCGAATATCGATATTAACAACCAAATGGTCGTCTTCAATATCCGTGATCTAGAAGACGAACTTCGTCCCGTAGCCATGTACATTGTACTCTCTCACATTTGGAACGTTGTCCGCGCCCAACAAAAACGCCGTCTACTTATCGTAGATGAAGCTTGGCAGCTCATGAAATATGATGACTCCGCAAATTTCCTATTCTCCTTAGCAAAACGTGCCCGTAAATACTATCTTGGCCTCACTACTATTACTCAGGACGTCGAAGACTTTATGTCTTCCAAAATGGGTCGTGCTATCGTTGCAAACTCTTCTATGCAAATTCTTTTAAAGCAATCTAGCTCCGCCGTTGACGTTCTTTCGGATGTCTTCAAACTTACCGAGGAAGAGAAAAAACGTCTCTCTAATTTCCCGGTAGGTCAAGGTCTCTTCTTTGCCGGTCAAAACCATGTTCATATTCAAGTTATCGCCTCCGAAACAGAAGAAAGTCTCATTACTACTAATCCAGTAGCAGCCGCAAACCAAACAAATAATCCCGCCAACTAGTGCATTTTACAAAATTTGTGTTATAATATATAACATATGGCAGGTCAAAAAAACTACTTTGCAAAAGGCAGTATTAAGCCTTCTTTTCCAGGTACCAAAAATCCAGAAAATCCCGCTGATCCCACTTCCTCTGCTAGAAAATCCTTAAAAAACCTCGAAAATTCCGTCACGAGTCCTGTCTCTAATTCAACTGCCAAATCTCTTGAAAACACGTCTCTTTCATCTCAAAATAGTCCTTCTTTTTATTCTAACAATATTCCGCGACACATCGCAAAACCATCAAAAAAAGACAAAAAATCTGGTTTTCTTCGCCGTTTTGCACCAGCCACACTGATTCTTCTTGTCATAGGCATTGGATTTTTCGTTATCTTTGGCTCAGCGTCTTTTCTTGGCCCGCATATCGAATCACTTTTTACGGAAGCTACTGATACGGCATACACTGGCTATAATCTTCGTGCTACACACATGGCCGAAGAAATGCTAGAAGGCAAAATCAGCATAACTGACTACATGAAAGAGCGCCTGGAAAAAGAAGGTATCAAGGTCAGTTCTTCGAGTTCTCTTGAATATAACGGTAAGACAATTACTGCTGGTAATTTCCGAGATATGTATAATGGTGACACTTATTTCAGAGAAGCTTACGACAATGCCATTCGTGGTCGCGCCGCAAACTTTTTTGATACAGCCGCTGAGAAATTTTATCAAAAGCTTGGTCTCTCTCGTGATGTTTTTAGTAACTATCAAGCTACCGGCAACGAACAAACTGATAGCTCGTCGTACAATAGTTTGCTTACTAATTATTTTGAGAGTAGCGCTAATGCCACCCTTGATACCGCTGAAAAACAGATTACAGAAGACGACGAGGGCAATCAAATCATTGAATATATTCCTATTGGCAATGCAGTATCATCATCTTCCAGTAGTGGCGCATCGTCAGAAGACCGCGCCAAAGAGTATCTTAGAAGTATTGGTGAAAAAGTCGCCGAACTTACTGCTGGCTGTTCCACCTTTAAAATCGGAAACATGGTCGCTACCGCCGTCTCATCCAATCGCTATTATCAAGCTGCACATGAATTCATGACTAAAATTGAGAACCTCAGTAAAGCAAAGGCCGGCTACGGAGATAATTCTGCTGCAAATACAGTGTTAAACTGGTTTACTACACCAGCTACTACCACGGTTTATGATCCAGTCACCAGCGAAGAAATCACAGTTACCGGCTCCCCGCTAGAAGCAGAAGGAGCTCGCGTCATCCTTGGCGGTGTACCTGCGAATTATAGTAACACTCCTAAATATTCCTTGGAACGGAGCTATACTGCTACTGATAATGTCTCATACGGCATGGGGCTCGATGTTAATACATGTACTATCGCCCGTGCCGGCGGGGTCGTTATTAGCCTAGCTGCTCTCGCTATTCCTGGCGGAGGACTAGTCAATGCCGCTATCGGAGTCCTACTTGGTACCGCTTTCAATCTTGGCGTCCGCGTAGCCGCCGAAGTAGTTCTTAGTACTCTCGTCCCAACTATTGCTAGAATCATGTATGAAAACCCCTTTGAAAATGCTGTGGGTATTGCTGGCGGAGAGGGATTCGCCATGGGTGCCGCCAATGCTAATATGCTTTCTGCACGTCAAACTTCTGGTGCCTCAATCGCCTCAAAAGAGCAAATTCTAGCTTACAACGAAGAAACCGATGCACTCATCGCAAGAGACGCAGCGGTCGACCGCCTTCATCATAGCCCGTTTGACGCTTCGTCAAAAAATACTTTCCTCGGCTCCCTTGCTCACACTCTCTTACCGCTCGCCACCAGCACTTCTAATACTTTTTCCACTCTAACAGACTTATCCACCATTACTAACACCTCCCTCGCCTCTTTAAGCTCTACTTATGCCGCCGGAGAAAATTCTTCTCTCATGACCAGCTTTGGAGACTGCGCTAAGACAGAAGAGATCGGTGGCTCCGCCAACTTCTATTGTAGTGCTATCTCCACACTCGACTTGTCCATTATCGACACACCAACCGATGACGCAGAATATCAGGCCGTCATTTCTGCCAGCGTCGATATTGGAGAAAATGGGGAAGAGATAGTCCGCGACGGCTCTCCACTTGCGGATTTTATCACTTTCCATATGGGACGCTACTCCGCCCCCGGTATTCGCGATGCTAATATTGCCAAAGCCTGCAAAGAACGCTCTCGCACCCTTTCTTTCTTAACCAACATAAAAGACATGCTTAAAGCCTTCGACACCACCGACTACTGCGAATCGGTTGCTGATGGCTCACGCTATGTCAATTCACCAGATAATCCTGCTTGGCAAATAGAAAAATGGCATCAACTTTGGGTCTTAACTTGGCGCGTAAAGTGCCATATGGGGCTTTGCTCAGAAGATGGCGGTCCTGTTGTAGCTTATCAAGATAAATATGATCAGTCACATCCGTTAGATAATACTAATTCTGGATACCTCGCCAGGATTTCCGGACTGGAAAAAGATGAAGCAGAAACTGTTCTAGCGGTCAATGACTATATTAAGAAAATCGAGAACTATAACCCTAACGATGCTTACGCTTTTTCTGACCACGATTCCACAAAAATAGATTTCAAAATCAGTAGCTCACATAAACTACCAAATTCGACTGCCACTCTAACTAAATCGCTTAGCGATATTATCATTACTCGCTTTCAGGAGACTACCGCATGACCAAAAAACTCCTCCTTCTATTTTTAAGTATCCTGCTATCCTCATCTCTTATTTTTACTACCCCATCATTCGCTCTATCTGACGCGATTTTGGATTTCTTTGCAAAAAATGGTATTTATTATTACAACCCCGATGGTCTTAGTGGTAACTCTGACGGCTGCTACGAGGGCGTAGGCAGTTACGACGGCGTTGCCTCCGCCGGATTATCTAGTTTGCAATCTGCTTTTGTTGATAAGTATCACGATATCGCTGCCCAACTTGGTGCTGAATATGGTATCCCTTGGGAGGCAGTAATGGCTCAGGGTATCTTGGAATCCGCTTCTGGTACTAGCCGCTTCGCGCGAGAAAGAAATAATTTCTTCGGTATCGGCGCAGTTGATAGTAATCCTAACAACGCCCGCCATTTTAGTTCGCCAGCCGAAGGTTGGAAAGGCTACTTTGAATTTATAAGTAATAACCCTCGCTATCGTAACCATGGCGCTTTCAATCATGCTGGCGACCCCATTGGCTATATCCAAGCAATCAAAAATGCAGGTTACGCCACAGATGCAAATTACGTTCCAAAACTAGCTTCTATTATTAAAGCTATTCAAAATCGCTCCACAGAAAAAGATTGGGAATCATCCGACGCTCTTGCAAAATCCGGTGGTTCGTTTAGAAGTTCAAATCCTATCATTTGTTCTCCAACCACAGCCGGAAACGGAGACCTTAATGCTACCGCACTAGCGTTCTCTTGGGCAGACCGCTCACACGGCATTAATGACCCAGTCGACTCATATCTTCAAGCCCTAAATGCTGTCGGTCTAGGAAATTATGCTGATAAATTTGTCCAGATGGGCGCTAGTTGCGACGCCTTTGTCGCAACCGTACTTCGCTATTCCGGCGCAGACCCCAACGTGCCATGTTGTGGTGCTAATAGAATGCTAAATTACTTTGCATCACACCCAGAATTATACGAAGAAGTACCAAATACTGGCAGTTCTGCCAATCTTCAACCAGGAGACATTCGCGCCTCATCTTCTCACGTAGAAATGTATGTCGTGGACGAAAACGGTAACGGACGCATCGCCTCTGCCTCGCATGGCGACCGCACAGCGGATCATGCCCGCGGCTATTACGCCAACAATAATATGCGGATTTTCCGCCTTAGAAAGCAATAACATGATAAATCGCATAAAAACATTCATAAAAAAATATCCTTTACCGATAATAATTATTATCACTCTCATATTTTTCGCAGTTATCTTAGTTATTACCGTAGCCAATCTTTATCCAAGTAAACGCATTGAAGTTTTAGTTGCACCAGAATCAGCTAGCATTACCATCAACGGCAAGCCATATAAAAATGGCACCTACAATCTCCCCGTCGGAAATCTTTCTGTTAAAATCGAGAAGGAGGGGTTTAAGATGCAAGAATTTATCTTTGATTCCTCATCATCCGACAAACTGTACACCTATTTAGTACAAGATGACGGAAGCCTTTCTTGGTATGACGACCATCAGGAAGATGCTATTATCATGACTACTATCGGGGATTATCAAGCTTCTATCATGGAAGAACAATACAATCAAGAAAATCCTATCATAAGTCATCTTCCTATTATTTTTGCCGAGTATGATAATGAATATAATTACATCGAGTTTCGGATTGACGGTGGAAGTTTTTCGAACTGTCACTCCTCGTTTTGCTTAAAAGTTACTGATACTACTGGTAATAACTTAGAACATGCCAAAAAACTTATAAGCGACGCTGGTTTCAACCCAGATGACTTCGAGATTCTTTATGAATACACACCCATAGTTCCACTGGAATAAGCGTGAGAAGTTTGCTATAATATACTATATATGGGTCGTATCAAACTCACACAGCTACTTCGCTCTATTATCTGCTTTTTTCTTGCTAGCCTTATTCTCTCCGGAATAATTGCTACACCAGCTAGTGCACTTACCGATCTTCAAAAAATCATTTTCAAAGAAAATAATATCATGTTTTGGAACCCGGATGAGGGAATTACGGAGGAGTGTTACGATGGTAAAGATGGTCGACCAAATTCAATTCCAGACCCTGGTACTGGTGATAAATGGGATGGTCATTGCTCTGGTGTTAGTAGTCATGAAGACTGGCTAAAAACCCACATCTCAACCATTATGAGTGTTGCCAAATCCAACGGCCTCCCGTGGGAAGCCATCATGGCTCAAACCATACAAGAAAGTAGTGGTGGTAAAAAAGAAGTCTGTTCTTTTAATCCACTAGGGCTAAAGGGCGAGCCATCCTGTGATGGAAAACATCGTTCATTTGGCAGTTACACCGAAGCGTTTAATTATTATGTCAATAAAATTATCCCCGTTAGAGAAGCAAAGGGTAAATTTGCCGACAACCCATATGCTTATATTTATTTCATCCAACATGGTGCAACCTATAAATATGCGCAATCAGAAACCTACGTTAATAATACATCAGCATTAGTCTGCGGAATCCAAAAGTGGGCGGAATCACATGGCTATCAAACATCAAGCATCACCTATCGTAATTACGGCGATGATACAGGTGATTCTGGAACGGGTGGCGGTTCAAGTATAATCAATGAGTGCCCAGATGATTGTACCTATGGTAACGGCCAAGCTATCGCCGATAAAGCAATTGAGCTAGCCTGGCCAGACAACAACCACCGGAACGAAGTTAAACCAGCCTTTGCGGAAGCAGCAAAAAGCCTTGGGAATAATCCCACCCTTAGCTGGTCCCAAGATTGTGGTCATTTTGCGGGTGTAGTTATCAGATCAAGTGTCGATAGTGAGTTTCCTGCTAGTGGTACTAGTTCCATGAATAGTTATCTCTCTTCTTCTCCAAAATGGCAAAAAATTGACAACACTGGTAGTACAAGTAATTTGGAGCCAGGCGACGTCTTTGTGGTAACCGCTGGCGGCGGAAGCGGATATGGTCATATTATAATTTATACTGGTGCCTCCGGCAAAAACGCTGCTGCCGCCTCCCTTAATATGTATACTGGTAAAGTTACCAATATTAAGTTTAGTGATAGTCGTGGCACCTACAATATTTATCGTTATATTGGCGAAGGAGAAAATGAAGAATGTTTAGAACAGGAAACAGAAAATCAATAAAGCCATTTATCATTATAGGTATTATCGCTAGTATCTTACTTATTGGTTTGATAATACTTATTGCTATTCATAGTATTATTAATAGCGCCACGCTTGATATTCTGGTTTCACCCTCTTCTTCTACTATCTATCTTGACAATCATCAGGTTAAAAACGGTCTCATTAAAGTCACACCAGGAACCCACACGATAAAAGCAGAAAAACCTGGATTTGAATCTCAAAGCATTGAAGTTACAGCCAATCGTGGGCAAACTACACAAGGATACATAATACTTACATCAAATGACAGTAGTACCGCGAATTGGTTTAATGAACATGAAGACGATCAAAAAGTAATTGAGCAAATCGTCGGAAGGGAATTTGAAAAAGAGAGCGACACTTTCACAGCTGACTACCCCGTTATAGAATTTCTACCGTATGAAACCAAGACTTTCTCAGTTGGTTACGGACAATGTGACGATAATGATTTTTGTATTATTATGGACGCATTTGGATACTCATACGATGGTGCGATTGATTATCTCAAAAGTAAGGGGGTAGACTTAGGAAAATATTATTACAAGTATGTCGATCGCAAAAATCCTTTCCTTAATCTAAAAATGTCCACAGACATCAAAAACAGACAAAACATTTCTCTTGATAATAAAGCGGAAATAGAAAGTTATGTAAAAAATTTACTTAATAGTTCCACTGTAAAAAACATTGTTTTTACTGATAACTTTGCTTTACTTGCAGTAAATTATCAAATTGAACCTGGTGTAACTACTATATATCGTCTTATTATAGAAAAAGCAGGTAACGACTTTGTTCTTCTCACTACACCAGAACCAATTCTTACCTATGCTAAATATCCAGATATTCCAGAAGAGGTTATTAGACAAGCTAACAATCTCTAATCCACTCCACTCACACTCGTAAGTATAACTTGATTTTGAGAAAAGTTCTTCACTAAACTCGCCTGTCTATTTTTATCTAGTTCTGAAAAAACATCATCTAAAAGAACAATTGGTTTCTTCCTTAACTTCTCTTCTAATATTTCTGCCTCAATAAACTTTAATGCTAAAATCATACTCCTCGTCTCACCCCTCGACGCACTTCCATCCGCCAGGGAATGATTGAATATAAATCTAAAATCATCCTTATGTACACCAAAATTAGTGTGTCCCATAAGCTTGTCACGCTCAAAATCCATTTGCAATAATTTCAAAAACTCACTTTCACCTACTTCACCAGTATATGAATCATATAATAACTCTGGTTCATCATCATTATTTGCAATATCTCGGTAGACCTCACTTATCCGCAACCCTATTTCACTAGCCACCATCTCTCTATATTTCCTAATTTCCACCCCATACTTCGCAAGTAAAATATCCCAAGAAAAAACATCATCAAGTGAAACTACGTCTCGTTTTAATAATTCATTCCTTTGTTTTAGAATTTTATTATACTTATTTAGTATCACACCATAACCATCATTAATCTGAGATATTAACCTGTCAAAGTACTCTCGCCGTTTAGTTGGCGAAGTTGCAACTAGGTGTAAGTCTTCCGGTAAAAACAAAACCACAGGATATTTATAGGTTCTAGGAAGTCGCATAAATCTTTTATCTTCTATTAAATAAGTCTTTTTATTTTTATTCATTTCATAAAAAGCCACTATTTTTTCACTATTTTTAAGATTAAGCTCTACTCGATAATATTCAGCCCCTCGCTTCACTATCTCCTTATCTACCGCCCTAAAAGATTTACCTTGCATAGCGATATAAATTGCTTCTAGTACCGACGTTTTACCACAGCCATTCTCACCTAAAATTAGCGTTGTATTATTTTCTGAATCAAGAAAATAACTTTCATGACTTCGAAAATTCTCTAACTTAACACTCTTGATAATTATGTTTTCCATTAGCTATCTAACGGCATAACTAAATGTCGATAATTCTTATTATTATCACTTGTAATTAAAACTGGTGACATAGTTGTCGAAAAACTAATCTTCACTTTATCTCCACCTATCGCATTAAGCGCATCTATTAAAAATCTAGAATCTAACTTCACGCTTCCACTAGTTTTCACATCTGCATCAATCTTTGATTCATTCTCTCCAATCTCATTAGCTATTGATGATACTGAAAAAGTCTTTTTTTCTGAATCCGCAACACACGCAATCACTCTATTTGATTCTCTCGCAAATAACGCTGCCATTTTAACTATTCTAAGAAGCTCATCTCTATCATCCTCTACCTCTATCTCGTTATTCTTTGGGAATAGCTGTCTGTAATCAAGAAATGTTCCATCGATTAATTTAGAAGTTATTTCTAACTCACCTAATCTAAATCTCACTTGATTATTATCAAATAGTATCTCAATCTCTTCAACTTCATCCGTAATAGATCTAAGTACTTCCTGCAATGACGCTGCTGGCACAATTGCTTTTACTTCACTTTGAATTTTATCAATAAACTTTTTTTCCGCCATTCTATAACCATCTGTCGCCGCGACGTATAAAGCAGTGTCATCCGTGTTAAAATACACACCAGTTAGGGCGGGTTTAGTAGTATCGCCACTTACCGCTACGATTACTTCCGATATTCCAGCCTTAAACTCATCAACCCCCATCTTATATGCTACTGACTTTTCCTCATCAATTCCTGGAAGTTCTGGAAAATCATCCGCCGGAGATCCGTTGATTACTGATGAATATTTTCCCGCCTTTATCTTTATTCTATTTCCATCAAGAGTAATCTTCACCTTTTCTTCTTTTGGTAAGTTTTGTACAAATTCCGCAAGTAATCTAGCAGGCGCCGTAATTACCCCGTCTTTCGCATTACTTACTGGTACATAATCAACCACCGCCATATCTAAATTCGTCGCCGTAAGAGAAACTCTTTTTCCGTCAACTTTTATTAATACGTTAGATAATATTGGTAGTGTAGCTTTCGCACCTACCGCCACCCTACTAGTTACACTAAGTGCCCTCGCTAACTTCTCTTGCCCAATTTCTATTTCCATAATCTCTCCTTTCCTTTATTATAATATAATTTAATAATAGTAATAATAAGCTATGTGGAAACTGTGTAAAACCTACTAAAATCAAGATACGAAAGTAACTTTCCAGTAGTGGAAAACACGTTTAAAACTACGTGTAAAAAGTCGTGGAAAACAGCAACAAATTCTTTTACACATTTTTTCCACAGAGTTTCACGCATAGTTTTTCGCAGAGTTTTTCGCAACCTAAGCATAAATATTCTCTCGTATATTATTAACCTGTTCGCGTAAAGCGAAATCTGTTTTTAGGTCCTGACTAATTTTCTTAACTCCGTGCATTACGGTCGTGTGGTCTTTAACCCCAACTTCTAAGGCTATTTTTGTTGTACTCATTCCAAGTTCCTCAGATAATAGATACATTGCTACCTGTCTTGCATTTTTAATATGCGCCACGCGGCTCTTACTACACATTTCCTTTACTGATAAGTCGTAAGATCTAGCTACCGTTTCTACTATTTGTTTCGCTGTTACGACTCTATGAGTAGAGTCACTCACGCCACTAGGAAGAGCGCTATTTATTACTTCTAGTG
The DNA here is from genome assembly GCA_017405245.1 of Candidatus Saccharimonadota bacterium. Lineage (GTDB taxonomy): Bacteria > Patescibacteriota > Saccharimonadia > Saccharimonadales > Saccharimonadaceae > Nanosyncoccus. Next base: position 87,872 of record JAFRAU010000002.1, on the reverse strand, counting down.
GAGATATATTTCTCACCTCCGACCAAGTCATTATCATTTTATACTGTTTTTCTAGATCGCGAATATTTGTCTTGACGGTCTTCGCTACATATTCAATCACTTCATCATCTAGTTCAACATTGTCATACTCTGCTTTCGCCTTCAAAATTGCGCACTTATCTTCAAAACTAGGTAACTGTAAATCATAAGAGCCTGCCCATGCTAACCTAGATGAAAGCCTTCTATCCAAGGTCTTTATTTCTTCTGGCAGCCTATCACTTGTAATAATTATCTGCTTACCATGTTGATGCATGTCATTAAAAATATTAAAGAAAGCTACTTGGCTAGCATCTTTATTCATGATTGTTTGAAAATCATCTATAATTAAAACATCTAATTTTTCATATTTTTTTGAGAAGTCATCAATCTTACCTTTTCTTAATAAATTGACAAATTCCGAAAAGAACTGACTAGTTGTTACATATAATACATTCAGTTCAGGATGTAATTTTAGAAGCTCATTCCCGATCGCCTGCACGAGATGGGTTTTTCCAAGCCCTGGACCACCATAAAGAAAGAAAGGGTTATATTTTCCACCAGGATTATTTATTACGGAATTAGCTACGGCGGTAGCGACATCATTATTAGACCCTACAATAAAATTATCCATTGTATAATTTGGACTCAGTCCAGTATCAGCCAAGCCCTTTTTTAAAGGTGTGTCTTTTACTGATTTTACAGGCTTTTTGGCGATATCTTTAAGGGAAATCTCTCGCGAACGTGGCCTAACCTTTGTACTACTAGATACTATATATATAATATCGTTTAATTCAATATTATTATGTAAAAAAGCCTCTTTAATAATTGAGTTATATTTTTTCTGTATTTGAGTTACCTTAAAAACATTCGGAGCTTCAATTGTTACTACTCCATCATCAATTGAGGATAAATTCACATCGGTAAACCAGGTATCAAAAGCCTGATGTGGAATAGTCTCCTCTATTTCCGATAAGACATTTTTCCAAACATCAAACATAATGAGTCTACCTCCTCTGACCTTCACCTAAATAATTATTATATCCATTATAACAAATTTTCCGACTTTTCCACAACTTTTAGCCAGAAAACGAATTATTATATAATAAAAAATCCAGTAACAGGGGTGGACTTTTCCACAGAAAAAACCCTAAACCTGATAATTTGTGGAAAACTCCTTGGCTTTTGTGCAAAAAAGTGCTATACTATAACAAGATTTCTAAAATAATAAACTAACAGGAAATTATTTATGCCAAAACGAACTTATCAGCCACACAAGCGTCAGCGCAAGGTTGAACACGGCTTTATGAAGAGAAATAGCACTAAGAATGGCCGCAAGGTCTTAAAACGTCGCCGTATTAAGGGCCGCGCACGCTTAACTGCATAAAAATAAGGTTGGATATTCCAACCTTATTTTTATCTTGACCAAGATTACAAGTGGTATAATAAAAAGGTAATGGTAAAGGAGCTACATCGCTACATCCGCGCCTATTTTAGGATTGCGAAACTAAGCCCATGGCTTTTTATACTTAATTTACTATCAGCTCTTATTTATAAAACTGCCGCTATTGCTAGAAAATTTATTGCGGCACTAATTATCAAAGGATTAACTGAGCAGAACGCCGAAGAAACATACTTTTTTATCATTCTCTTTATTATTGTATATATCATCCATCGGGCTAGCTACTTTTTAAACTTTCGTGCATATAGCTGGAATGTTAGCTACTGTTACCGCACACTTCAAACCAAAGTGTTTGAGAAATTAATATCGGTTGACGGTGACTTTACGCGTAAAATCAGTAAGGGAAGATTGATGAATACTATTAATAACGACCTCTTAGAAATAGGGGAAATGAATGATGAAATCTCGGAGTATATCACCACTTACTTTCAAATTATCGCAATATATGTCGTTGTTGCAATCTATAATCTACCAGCAGCAGCAATTCTCTTCGTATCGTCAACCATCTACACCGCCATTCGCACACGGGCAGATCGTAAATTTAACTACTACTGGTGGCGTTCACAAATCCAGAACGATAAATACAGTAATTTCTTAGGCCAAGTAATTTCGGGGCTTCAAGAAGTCAAAACATTCAATATGTTATCACCACTAAAAAATCGCCTAGCAAAAATACAAGAGCGCTATGACAAAGCATATACTATGCAGCGTAAATATAATACCATTAGAGATAATGACGTGAAGTTTTTTTACTACACCTTCCATGCAGTACTATATGCTGTTCTAATTATTATGATGGCAATGGGGCATTTAGAAATAGATATTTTAGTTCTCATCATTTCTTATCATGAAACTATTATTGTTTCCACAAGAGACTTAACGGATGCTACAATTGAGATTCGCCTTACAGATGTAGCGTTGAGACGTGTCTCAGCAATTTTAAACTATAAACCAGGAGACAATCTGGAATTTGGCAACCTTAACCTTGACCGCCTCTCTGGCGCCATTACCTTTAAAAACGTTTCTTTATCGCTGAACCACCATCAAATCTTAAAAAATCTTAATTTCAAAATCAAACCACATGAATTTATTGCGATTGTTGGATATCCTGGTTCTGGTAAAACTAAGCTTTTTGATTTGATTTTAAGGTTAAATAGACCAACCAAAGGAAGAATTCTTTTAGACAATATTGATATCGAACAATTCTCTCGTGAAGTTTACACTTCTAATGTCGCCGTAGCAAACCAAATACCGTTTATTTTTAATACTAGTATTAGGAAAAACCTCAACTTTATCGATACTGACATCTCTAAACAAATCGAAGCCTGTAAGATTGCGGGTATTCACGAGTTTATTGAAACTTTACCGCAAGGGTATAACACTATTTTAAGGGAAAACGCTAATAATATTTCTGGTGGTCAAAAACAAATGATTTCGATTGCTAGAACCATATTAACAGACGCCGAAATATTATTACTCGACGATGTTACTACCGCACTGGATCCGGATACAGCAAAACTTGTCCCGCGCATCATCAGTCGCCTCAAAAACAACCGCACTATTGTAATGATTACGAAAAAGCCAGATCTTATGAAAGCGGCAGACCGCATTATTGTTTTGGACCATGGTAAAATATCTGATATTGGTACGCATGAAAAACTATTAGAAAGAAGTAAGCTATATCGATCTCTTCAAGCAGTTAAATCAGAAGTGGGGCCCGTATGAGGTATTATATAAGAATATTAAGAAGATTTTTTAGCCTAGGAGCAACTAGCCCAATACTTCTTTTCCATCTTATTTTCTCTGCCTGTTTAAGGGAAGCAACCTTTTTAAGTTTACCATTTATCGCTGCCGAAATTATCGACGCTGCAACGGATAGTAATTTTACGCTCGCCTTAATAGAAACAGGGATATTTCTTGTCGCCGCTATCATTTATGTTCTATGTCATCATTACAACTACTGGGCCTATGCTAAAAACTCTACTTATATCCACGATGAATTACAGCGAAAAATTTTAGATAAAGTCATAACCTTCGATCAGGATTATACTAAAAATATTTCCAGTGCTGAAATAATTGGCACTGCCTTTCAAGATGTAACTGAAAATCAGCGCGTTCCAGACTACTTCTTCGATTTTATTACTAGTTTTATAAGTATGTTTATTAATGCCTTCATCTTATTCCTTGTCGATCCCATCATTGGTATTATTGCTATAACCCTAGCTATTATTGCAATGGCTATTTTCGTCTTACACATGAAAAAACGCGACGAGTATGCCTATATTCAGCGTTCACACCAGGATAGTATTGCTAGTCTGTACAGCCAGATTTTAGATGGAAAAAAGGAAGTCCACTCCTTTAATATGAAAGCTGATTTAAAACAGTATTTAGATCGCTATAAAGAGCTGTGGCGCGTAGCCTACGGAAAAAACCGTATCCACCAGGACGTCGCGGATGTTTTAGTTCAGAGTATTTTAGGTGTCGGTAGGATAGCTGTTTACTTTATTACAGCAGGCTTAATTCTAAAAGGTGAATACAGCATCGCTACGCTTATCCTTGCGATTGGCTACTGGGAAAATATCATTGACGCATACGAGTCTGCAACGGATACTATCTATAATCTTTCAAAGTGCGCAGTAGCAATTAATAGAGTTCACCGACTATTGAACTATAAACCGCCTCGCATAGCAACTTTTGGTGCTAACCAGAATGATAACATCAAAGGCAAAATTAGATTTGATAAAGTATCATTCACGTACGATAGAAAGCCATTAATGCGAGACGTTAGTTTCAGTATTGAACCACACACCCTTGTGGGTATTGTTGGAAAGTCTGGCTCTGGAAAATCCACTATTTTTAGGCTTTTACTACGACTTTATAAGCCTACGCGCGGAAAAATTATACTTGATAATACCAATATTAATGAGTTTAGTAGGGAGGTGTACGCAAGTAATGTCTCTATCGTTACTCAAAAACCCTTCGTTTTCGATATGACTATCAAAGAAAATCTTAGTTTGGTTGACCCCGATATTGAACACCAAATTGAAGCATGTAAAATTGCCGGAATTCACAAAACTATAATGAACCTAGAAAAAGGTTATAACACGGAACTGGTTTCCGATGGGCAAAACCTTTCTGCCGGGCAAAAACAGTTATTATCTCTTGCGCGTACTCTGCTAAGCGGTTCAGAAGTTTTACTATTTGATGAAGTAACTTCTGCACTTGATTCTGACACGACAAAGCAAATAATCAAAATATTAAAAGAGCTTAAAAAGACACATACGGTGTTAGTAATTACACATAAACCTGAGGTTATGCGTAATCTAGATGAGCTCCTCGTAATAGACCAGGGAAGATTAGTGGGGCGTGGTACACATAATAATCTTTTACATAATAAATATTACAAACTCTTGCAAAAATAGATATAATATATAATATATGCTATCAAAAAAATATCGTTTTCACTCACGTGGCGGCGTAAAATACACCTATAAGCACGGAAAAACTATTAGGGAGCCTAGAATGTCCTTAGTATATAATGACAATTCCCGAGGCTATACTCGTTATGCCGTAGTAGTTTCAAAGAAAATCGAAAAAACCGCCGTTGGGCGCAACCGGGTAAGAAGACGGGTATATGAGGCTATTCGCTATGAACTTCCACGCTTTTCAAAAAAACGTGATAATATCTTCGTAATTTACAGTAAAGATGTCCTTTCTATGGACTTTATAGAGTTAAGACGACTAGTTAATTCACTTTTATCTCAAAGTATGGTATAATTAACTGAATATGTTCCAGTTAATTGATTTTATCATTGTTCGACCTATCGTCAACATCTTATTTGTTATCTACAATTTCGTAGGGGATTTTGGGCTAGCGATTATCCTATTTACTATCATTGTAAAAATCTGCATGTGGCCACTCGTCAAGCGCCAACTTCATCAGACAAAACTCATGCGCAAAATCCAGCCAGAGCTTACTGAGATTAAAAAGAATTGTAAAGGTAATCGCCAGATGGAATCTCTTCAAACTATGGACCTTTACAAGCGCAATAATATCAAGCCGTTCCGCTCGTTTATTACAGTTCTTATCCAGCTTCCAATTTTTATCGCTCTCTATACGGCAATTCGCGTTATGGTTATACCAACGCCTAGCGACAACGTTGCTCTGCGTGCCTATGAGCCAGTCCATAATCTACCGCGTATTTCTGAGATAATAGAAATGCAAGAGCCATATCTACAAGACACGGCTAATGGCTACGAGTTTAAACCGCGTCTCTTTGGCATAGTAGATCTTAATGCTTCTGCGGCAAATATCTTTCGAGGGGAAATTTCTCCAAGCGTAATTATCGTGCTCCTCTTTGCCCTCGCAGCTGCTTTCCTACAATACTGGTCTTCTCGCCAGCAAATGCCTTCTGGAAACTCAAAGAAATCTAAAACATTTCGTCAGCTCATGAAAGAAGCAGCTGCTGGTGACGGCTCCGAGCCGGATCAAGCCGAGATCAATGCACTCGCAACTAGACAGATGGGCTTTATGATGCCACTTATGATGTTTTTCATTATGTTCTATCTTCCAGGAGCACTTGTATTCTATTACCTGTTATCAAGTGGAATCAACGTTATCCAGCAACACATTGTCTTAAATAAGGCTGATAAAGAAATGGAAATATCTACGGATAAAGCCATTCTCAAAGAACTAAAAAAAGTTCAGGAAGCCGAAATAATTGAAAATAAGAAAACCGGTACTAAAATTACTCGTATCTCTGCCAAAGATACTAAAAAATCAAAATCTACCAAAACAAAAATTGCTAACTCCAAATCTACTAATAAGAAAAGGAGAAAATAATTATGGATAAAGACGAATCAATTAGATTTGCTACCAAATATCTGGAAGACCTACTAAGTTTTTTTGGAATCAATGTTGCAGTAGACTCTACTATGGATGAAGAAGTAATCCAGCTTTCGGTTCCATCTACGTCAATGAACTCTTTATTGATTGGTAAAAATGCTGATAATCTGAGGGCACTACAATTCATTGCCTCGCAGGCATTGGCTGCTCGCGGTGCAGAAGTAACGCGCGTTAATGTCGATATTGCAGACTACAAAAGGCAACGCGCAGACAGGATTACCGAAAAAGCAGAGGGGTGGATTAAAAAAGTACGCGAGACCGGACAGCCTATGAGACTCGACTTATCTCCGGCCGATCGTCGTATCGTACATAAACTAGCAGAAGATTACTATGGCATTTCTACGCACTCAGAAGGAGAGGGCAGAAGCCGCCAACTTATTATCGAAAAAACCGCTGATATCGCCGACGAAGAATAAGGACATTATCTCCTAAGTCTAGTAGGAGATAATCCTACATTCTTTCCTTGTAGTCCCATATAAAACCAAGCTAACTATTCCCGAAACCCTAGTTGGATGCTTTCTCGCCAGGCTTTCCGATAATTATCACTATATCAACGTCTGTTGTATTAATGCCAGCTGGTAGCTCATCTTTGTTTCTAACAATAGTTTCATATCTATCAGCTAATGCCTCAGCTGTACCAGGAGCTTTACCACTGATATGGTACACGTAATAGCTTTCATTATAATCACCGTCTGGTGCGTCATCTACAATTGATACGGAGTAACCTTCCTCTGCAAGTGCCGCCTTCTCATTGCTTGCAGAGCCAACAATGCCGGAACCATTAAGTGCCATTATTACTGCGTCTTCGCGGACTGCCGGGTTAGACGAGAACATCTTTTTAACGTATTGCTGGATTTTATTATAGTTATTAATTCCACCAGCCGGTACCACATAAGATATCCCATTCATTTCATCAGTGGTAACATAATATATGCCATTATCATAGTCGACTAGTGGAACCTGTCGCATACTTTCTAGTGATAAATCCTTTGCGAGCGCTAGTACTGACTTTATCTCGTCAACCGAAAAACTCATCCTTACATTATCACCAACGGCTTCAACTAAGCCCAAGGCCTGACCGAAATCCAGACCACTATTGACGACTTTATTTTGAATACCGACAAGTATTTTTTGCTGACTATTACCACGGCTAAAATCGCCCATTTCCGTTCCATGTCGTGCACGAGCAAGGCCAAGTGCCTGTTCGCCGGTCAGAGTAGTCGGCTCGCCAGCTTTTATAAATGTACCAGTCCAACTATCGGCGACGTCTTCATCTAGTGTAACTGTTATGCCACCAATACCATCTACCACATGTATTAAAGCGGCCCAATCAAGATGCACCCAGTACTGTACATCTACGCCTAAAATGTCTTTAATAGTATTCATTAATGCCGACGCGCCAGCCTCTTCATCCGTACCATCCATATTGGCGCACCAGAAAACCTCGTTCACTTTACCTGTTGACGTACAAGTTTTTCCAACATATAAGTCTCTTGGTAAACTTATCATCGCTACATCTTTGGTTTCTTGATCTAGTGACAAAACCATGATTGAATCAGTCAGCATAGCACCATCATGCGCTCCATCGCCCTCAGAGCCCTCCATATCGTAACCGGAAGTCCCAAATATTAAGACATTAGTTCGACCATTCGCATCAGTTTTAAGTTTAACATTGCTTGAAATCGCACCAATAAGCTCAAATAAGCCAGATCGTCCGCCAGTCAGTTTTGAGAGTATAGAATTACCCCAAAGCGCAAAAGCACCCGCGCCAAGCGCTACTATGATGAAGAGTGCAATTAGGACATTTCTTACAATATGCCGCTTCTTTTTACCCTGATTTTTCGCCTGTTTTGATTTTTTTGCGGATCTCTTTTTCAGACTGTAATCAGGCCGTAGCTCCTTGGAGGATAGATCAAAATCTAAGGTAGAGACGGGCTTTATAAAGTCCTCATTTGCTGCTAATCGGGCTTTTTGCTTGTCCATACTACTCCTTTTTAAACCATAATCTTTAACTTCTCTATCAGACATTTCTTCGCTAGATACTATTTCTGAGCTCCTTGCGGTTCTAATTTCTGATAAAGTATCACGACGAGTACTACTAAGAGATTCTCGTACCTGACGAACTACTCTTTTTGGTGCTGCATCAAAACCGACAGCACGCCTCGTGTTTTCCCCATTGCGTACTCTCATCCCGTCAATCGTTCTCGCAGTTTTTCCAGTCACTATTAATTCATTATATCATAAGCACAAACAAACACAAAATAATTCTCCCAAAAGTGTTATAATATATATATGTCTATTAAGTTGACAAAAAAGCAGACCTTAGTTTATGATTATATTGCTAACTTTATTGATGAACATGGTTTTTCACCTTCTTATCGTGACATTTGTGCAGGATTAGGTCTGTCTTCTGTTTCGGCCGTGGCGGAGCACGTCGACAATCTTGTTCGTCTGGGCGCTTTACGCAAAGCTCCCGGAGCTGCCCGTTCGTTGGAAGTAATCGATTTTACTTATCCGGAGACTACTGCTTTATTTAGGGAAAAAATGGCTACTGCTTCCCAAGAGGACATTGAAATTCTTAGAAAATCTGCTAAAATATTAGGCATAGATTTAACGGAGAGTTAAAATGCGTATTTTAGACCCTACTATCTCTGTCGTCATCCCAATTCATAACGAAATGGAAGTCCTACCAGAGTTTTTAGATAAGCAGCTTCTTCCAGAATTGGATAAAATCAAGAACTACAAGTTTGAAATTATTTTCGTCAACGACGGCTCAACAGACAAATCGGCAGAAATTTTAATGAGGTATACAGAAAAATCAAAAAGATTTAAACTTATTTCACTCTCACGTAACTTTGGTAAGGAACCGGCACTTTCTGCGGGCCTCAAATATGCTAATGGCAAAGCTGTTCTCACCATCGATGCTGACGGACAACAACCACCATCTTTAATCCCGAAATTTATCAGCAAATGGGAAGCTGGTGCACAAATCGTTACGGGTGTTCGAGATCACTTCACGAAACACGGTCTTGTTCAAAAAATGGGTAGCAAATTATTTTATTGGATGCTCAGAAGGATGGGGAATCGCTACACTGTTCCAGGTAGCACAGACTATCGCCTAATTGATCGCGTCGTTGTTGATGAGTTCAATAAGCTTTCAGAACACAACCGTATTACGCGAGGTCTGATTGACTGGCTCGGTTTTAGACAAGAACATATAGAATATACTTATGGCGCCCGCATTGCTGGGAAACCATCATATAATTTATCTAAACTTTTTCATTTAGCTATCGACAGCTTCATTTCTATGTCTACTACTCCACTCATTATCTTTGGCTATATCGGCGTCATTATCACGATTCTGTCTTTCTTATTAGGAGTTTTCGTCATAATTCAACAGTATATTCTGGGAGACCCACTAGGACTATACTGGAACGGCGCCGTCCAGATGGCAATTTTTATTACTTTCCTCATAGGGCTAGTTCTTATCTCACAAGCAATTTCAGCACTGTATATTTCACACATCCATGCGGAAACTCAGGGACGCCCACTTTATATCATTGATAAGGGAAAATCTAAAAATCTTTAAGGATATCTCATGGACAAAGTTGCAATTCTAATCCCATGCTACAACGAAGAAAAAACCATTAAAGATGTTATCGTCGACTTCAAAAAACATATTCCAGAGGCTAAGATTTATGTTTATGACAATAATTCCACGGATCAAACAGCAAAAGTCGCAAAGTCAGCAGGCGCTATTTTAAGACACGAATATTCACAAGGAAAGGGAAATGTCATTCGGAGGATGTTTAGAGAAATTAATGCTGAGACATACATCTTAGTAGACGGCGATGCTACATATTCTGCGGCCGATGCGCCAGCCATGATTGACATTATTGAAAATAATCGTGCTGAAATGGTGGTAGGAGATCGACTTTCGGGCGCTTATTATCAAGAAAACAAACGCCCATTTCATAATTTCGGCAACAACTTAGTGCGAGGACTCATTAATAAAATCTTTAAAGCAAACATTTCAGATATAATGACTGGATATCGAGCAATGAGCTATGAGTTTGTAAAGACTTTCCCAGTTTTATCTCGCGGTTTTGAAATAGAGACGGAAATGTCTATTCATGCCGCTTTTCGCAGGATGCGTACAGAGAATATTACTGTGACATATCAAGATCGGCCTGAGGGTAGTGAAAGCAAACTGAGTACTTTCTCTGACGGCATTAAGGTCCTCGGTACCATTTTGTATTTGCTCGTTATATATAAGCCCCTATTGTTTTTTGGTACTCTTGCCACTATCTTAGCAGCCATCGGCCTACTCTTCTTTATTCCGGTATTCGTAGAATTTTTGAATACTCGCATGGTACCGCGTTTCCCAACTTTAATCGTCTCAATTTTTATTTTACTAACCGCTGTCATCTTTTACTTTATTGGCTTCTTTTCAAAATTGTCTCTAACAAAGGATGCACGCGAATTTGAACACAAACTTATAACGGTAGCACTTCTAAAAAAGAATTTATAAGGAGGAATATGAGTGATTTCAACTACTTAAAAAAAGGAGCAATCTACTTGGACGCGGCTTGTCAATCACTCCGCCCTCAATCAGTAATAAATGCGATGGAAGAATACTACAAAGAATATAATTCTTGTGGCGAGCGCGTTAAATTTGATTGGGGTATTACTACCGACGAGAAAGTAGAGGATACCCGTCTAAAAGTTTTAAAGTATCTCAAAAAAAGTCCCAGGCACTACTTTGTTTCTTTTACGTTAAACACGACGTATGGCATCAATCTCATCCTCTCACAGCTAAACGTGAAAAAAGCAGGCATCAAACATATTGTCACTTCCGACATAGAACACAACTCCCCCTTTCTCGCTACTATATCCTGCGCAGCCAAGAATAAACTCCCAAGAAAAGTTATCACTAGGAATGATGACGGCTCAATTAATCCTAATGATATTCCTGATAATTCACTTGTCGTTGTAAATTGTGCATCTAACATTGACGGGAGACTTTTATTAAATATTAAAGAAGTAGTAAAAAAGGTACATAAAACTGGCGGATTTATTATTATTGATGCTGCACAGGCAATGGCGCACAATGCGGATATATTGTATGGAGTCGAGCCCGATGCAATTTGTTTCTCTGCACACAAAATGTATGCACCATCACTTGGTGGCATTGTCATCAAGAAAGATTTCGCTAAACTTATTGACACTTCCTTTATTGGTGGCGGTATGGTTGATGACGTTAACAAGGAGGAGTATGTTTTGTCCAAGGACAATAAAGAACATCTATATACTCAATTTGAGGCCGGCTTGCAAGCTTGGGCAGAAATTATTGGTCTTAGCGCAGCGATTGATTGGTTAAATAACCGGTCGAAAGAAGACCGTAAGAACCTAGAAGAAAACGAAGTGAAGCTCTGGGAATTTTTAAATCGAAGTCAAAAACTACATCTAGTTAACAAACAGCCAGCATCGACAATGTCATTCTATGTCGACAAAAAGGAGCTTGGATACGACAGCCACATTTTAGGTGCAGCATTAGCCAGCGAAGGAATTATGGCGCGTACAGGCTACTTTTGTGTGCATTATTATCTAGATCATGTAAAGCACTACCCCCCACTTGTCCGCTTCTCACTTGGCTACCATACTACTGCTTCTGATATTAATAAAGTAATTTCAATCCTCGAAAAAATTTAGTATATAATATATATATGGTCTGTATTGCAGCTTTTATAGTCTTATTATTAATTGGCGTTTTTGTTGCCTTTATTTCCATTTTTAAACGTGATTTTGGTCGAAGATATTTAAAAGTCCTTAAAAAATCATTTCATTGTTTTGGCAAAAAAGTTCGTCTGCAAAAATGCGATACCAACTTCTCTGATGACGTCAAAACATTATTGCTCAAAAAAATTATCATAAAAAAACCAAAATTAGTGAAACCTCTGAGTATTACTATTGAAATTGCTAGCGTCTTGCTAGTTGTCTTAACAGCCTGGTCTCTAATAGAAGGAGCAAAGGCGGGGCTATCTCTCTGGGTTTTTGGTACTTGTAACGTTTCTCAACCTAGTAATTGCGCGCTAGGAGCTGATTCTTGTGGTATAAATGAAGATAATTTAAACTGGTTTTCCGAATGGGGTGAAATCTTCGCTAATATTCCAGATCGACTAAAAAGGTGGAATGCGGCAGAATATGACCTCGTAGCCTCATTTGTTTCTGGAAACGAGGAAAGTGACAACGTAGCCCTCTCTATAATCGACCCTGGCTGCTCGGTTTGTTTGCAATCCTACAAAAACATTAAGAAGGATCAAGAATTTTTGAATAACCACCGTCTCTTAGTCGTCTTCTATCCAATCAAAAATACCAATGGTGAATTACGATTTAAAAATTCTGAACTAATTTCAAGATACGCTCTTGCTGTCAATCAAGTTACAAAAAAAGATGATTACTCAGAAAAACTTATTAACCGGATTTTTACGGAATTTGACAAAAACGGCACCATTTACCAAGCGCTTTTCAATAATGAACTCAGTGAAGATCAAGCTAAATCACTAATCGACGAGTGGATGACGGAATGGGGTGTTAGTAGTCAAGAGCTGAAAGAAATACATAGTATTCTATTCAGTGAAGATATTACAAACAAGCTAGAAAAGAACATCCAAATAGTAAATAATAGCATTAAACCAAAAGGGATTCCAACTATGGTCTATGACGGGAAAAAACACCTAGGTTTATTTAAATAGCTTAAAAGCACCCTTGAATTTTTCTTAAAAAAGCGTATACATCTTGAAAAAACAGCGTTATTGTGATACCATAATCTCGTATGGTCCAGACGATTACTAAGCGAAAACCAAAAAGCAGACAGAATAGTCATCGCGTGGCAGCGATTGTTATTTGTCTGGTTCTTCTAGTTGTCGTCGGTGCGGGAGCTATAATCTTTTTAAATCGCGACCGTATCTTTAATACGGAAAAAACGTCTAGCAATGAACAATCCACAAATAGCGAAGAACAAATAGATGAAAAGCACGAAGAAGCCAAAGCTGAAAAGAAAGCAGAAGAAAAACGAGAAGCCGAGAAAGGTTCAGTTAATCAATATGAGGGTGAAAATCCCAACAGCCTCGAAACTATTACCGGCGTAGTTAGCTTTGCTGGAAGCGAGGGCGCGTCAGTAAGTGTCCGCATTATGCTCGACCAGATGCTAGGAAGTTCCGGCTCTTGTAATTTTACGCTTACTCATACTTCCGGAGCGAAATTATCTCAAACAGTTACAACCGAGGCCGGTCCTTCGGCTACTTTCTGTATCTACTCAGTTCCATCATCTAATGTTGCGGCTGGACACTGGCAAATAACTACCAAAGTGACCGCTTCCGGTAAAGAAGGAACAATTAACGGAGAAATGGATATTTAGATGAAGCGAGGGTTAGCATTTCAGAATAAACTTTTCCTAGTATTTGTCTTTTTCATGACCTTAGTTCTAGGTTTTTTGATATTCAAGAATATGAAACAATCATCAGCGGTTCACTCTGCTTACAACGGGTTCGATGCAGGGAACATCATTTCGGATTACGTAATGGGACATTATAGTTCCATGTCCGAGGCTGAGATTCAGAGTTTCCTAAAATCAAAAAATTCGTGTAACGACACAAACATATCAAAGGCTCAGTACTATTCTAGTCACAATTACCACATCGAAAATGGCCATTTTGTTTGTATGGCGGACGAAAGATTTAACGGTGAATCTGCGGCTCACATCATATGGCAAGCCGCCCAAGATTACCGCATTAATCCAAAAGTTATTATCGTATTACTAGAAAAAGAGCAAGGCCTAGTGACTGATACCTGGCCAAACTCAGACTTACAGTATCGTTCTGCTACTGGCTATGGCTGTCCAGATACCGCCGCCTGCGACTCTACCTATTATGGCTTTAAAAACCAGGTGAGAAATGCCGCGGAGCTTTTTCGTTATATCTTAGATCACGGCTCAAAGTACTATCCCGTTGGGAATAATTACGTCAAATATAATCCAAATAGTGCCTGTGGCGGTTCCACTGTAAATATTCAAAATCGTGCTACCTCAGCCCTGTATCAATATACTCCATATCAACCAAATGCCGCAGTCCTAAATGCTAATCCAGGTACGGTTGTAAGCTGCGGAGCCTATGGCAACATTAACTTCTATCGCTTATTCACATCATGGTTTGGGGATACACATATTACAGTTTCAAGTATATACTTACAGGAAAATGATAACTTTGCCTTAATGAGCCAAGGGGGTCTATATATTACACCAGAATCTAACGCAAGAGGAGCTAGATTAGCCTTATCCGGTACTGCTTCCGAGTACCGCCTAGAAAGAACCGGCGACTATTATATAATTCGTCACGCTGCCTCAAACTTAGTTGTGGACGTAGCAGGCGGAAGTACACAAAATGGCACCCAGATTCAGCTATATGACTATAATGGAAGCTGTGCTCAAAAATGGTATTTAACATCTACAAGCGATAGCTATACAATTAAATCCGTTTGCTCAAATAAAGCACTTGATATTCCCGATGCTAAGGTCGGTGTCGCCGGAGTTCGTACCCAAATATACGATAGCAATTCTTCAAAAGCTCAAAAAATTGTTGTTAAAGACCTTGCTGCTGCCCCAGCAGGAAACAACACCTATATCCTGAATACTACTGGTGGTAAGACCATGGACGCTGAGGGAGGCTCAGTGAGTAATGGTACTAAAATGCAGATATATGACACTAACCGAGACAGAGGTCAAATCTACTATGCTAGTAGAGGCACTGATGGCTTATATACTATTAAAAACACTACTTCAAATCGTGTCGTGGATGTGTCGGGCGGCAAAACAGAAAATGGTACACCATTACAGCTTTATGACTACAACGGTACTTGTGCCCAAAAGTGGATAGTTGAAAAAAGCGGTAGCGGTTATCGGTTCCTTTCTTCTTGCACGAAGAAGGCCATAGATGTATCTGGTGGTCTTGTTGGTACTTCCAGAAGAAAATTACAAATCTATACCGCTAATGGTACGGATGCTCAAACCTGGCTCTTAAAAGCCGCATACGAAACTATAACCGAGGGGAATTATACGATTAATTCTGCTATCAATTCTAATTACGTAGTCGACATTAGTAATGGCACCGCCGCAGCTAAAAATGGTACTAACATCCAAATCTGGACAAAGAACGATACGGCTGCACAAGAGTTTGCCATAACGGCAAATAGTAACCATACTTATACCATCAAAAATACTAAAACTAACCGCGTACTTGATGTTAGTGGTGGAGTCGCTAAGTCTGGCACTAATATTCAGCTATGGACCGGAAATTCCACTTGCGCACAACAATGGTACCTCAATAAAAATAGCGACAATACTTATCGCATTACCTCGGCCTGTTCTTCTGACATCGTCCTAGACGTTTCTGGTGGTGTAGCCAAGAATGGAGGAAACGTTCAAGTATGGTCTTCAAACGGCACTAAGGCACAAAAGTGGATACTTACAGCCAAAAGTGCTAATTAATATGTTATAATTAACTGGTATATGAAGGACAGAGTAATCAATTTTGGGGTAACCCTAGTCCGGGGCACAAAATCTGCATGGAAAAAATATCGCCTCTTAATTCCACCTAAACTTTGGTGGAAATATATTAAGTTGCTGCTCGGTATGAGGCCGGCAGAAGAAAAATTCTATCGTCCGTCTAATAAAGAAGAGTACAATAAATGGCTACAAGAAAACGATAGTGCAACGTCGAGCTCGCCTACTAAATTAAAATACCAACCACTTATCTCAGTAATCATACCAGTCTATAATGCACCACCAGAGTTCCTGAAAGAGTGCCTAGACTCGCTATTAGAGCAGACCTATCAGAATTTTGAAATCTGTATTGCTGATGATGCTTCTACTAACCCGCAGACCATTGAGGTGCTTAAAACATATGAGAATCATAAAAAAATCTTAATTAAATATCGTAAGAAGAATGGTCACATATCCAGAGCTTCAAATGACGCTCTAAAATTGGCTCACGGGGAATATATTGCACTAGTAGACAATGACGATACCTTGGAAAAAGAAGCGTTATACGAGGTCGTTAAAGCACTAAATCAAGATAAAAACATTGATATGGTGTATACTGATGAAGACAAGCTTGATGAAAACGGTATTCGTTGCTTCCCGAATTTTAAACCCGATTATGCTCCGGATACTTTCATGAGTGTTAACTATATTTCTCACCTCGGAGTTCTAAAAAAATCCATTGTCGATAAAATTGGTGGTTTTAGGATCGGGTACGAAGGTGCACAAGATTATGATCTTTATTTACGATTCTTAGAACGGACAGAACGGGTACACCACATTCCAAAAGTCCTTTATCACTGGCGTATGTCTGAGGGGTCTACTGCTAGCGATATCGACAAAAAGGATTACGCCAGATTAAAAGGAAAGAAAGCCTTAGAAGATGCACTCAGGAGAAGAAAAATTGCCGGCAAGGTGCACCTAGCGGATAACTGCCCTTACTACTGGATTGAATACTACGTCACAAATAGTCCAAAAGTTACAATTATCATTCCTACTAAGGACTTACCAAAAATAACTGGGAAGTGCCTAAAATCCATATTCGAGAAAACCACGTACCAAAATTTTGAAGTAGTCGTAGTTAATAATAACAGCAAGGATCCAGAAACCTTCAAACTATTTGATGAATATAAAAGTAAGTACGATAATTTCAAAGTATTAGATGCTAATTTTGAATTTAATTATTCAAAAATCAATAATTATGCAGTTTCTAAAACTCATTCTGATTATATCTTGCTTCTAAATAATGATGTAGAGGTTATCACGCCGGAATGGTTGTCATTAATGTTGGGCTATGCAGAGCAAAGACACGTCGGAGCCGTAGGGGCTAAATTACTCTACCCAAACAATACCGTTCAGCACGCTGGTGTTGTTCTTGGAATTGGCGTCGCATCACACATGTACCTAGAAAAAGAAAGGGACGTGGTTGAATGGTGTGGACAGTTAGCCGTACCTCACAATTTTAGCGCCGTCACCGGTGCATGCTTAATGGTCGGTAGGGAAAAGTGGAAGGAAGTAGGCGGATTAGAAGAAAAATTGCGAGTAGCATATAATGATATCGATTTTAATATTAAGCTTCTGGAAAAAGGTTATTATAACGTTTGCCTTCCTATGGTTGAACTTTACCATTACGAATCAAAATCCAGGGGGTCAGATATTGCCGGAGAGAAAAAGAAGCGTTTTGATTCCGAGCAAGAATTTATGTATCAAAAGTGGAACAAACAGATCAAAAACGATAGATTTTATAATCCGAATCTCACCAAAAAAACTACCATGGGCTACTTGCTAGATCGAACCACGACAGACGACCATAGAGGATAAACTTTTTTCAGTATGGTATAATAGTAATATGCTGAAAAAGTATGTCAAGAAGCATTTTTCTAGCCTGTATAGCTTAGGCCGCTCTGTCCGTGATGCCTCTAAAAATAATAAAAAACTGAAAGCATTAGAGAAGCTATATAATGCTACACATACAGCCAAAGTTGAAGCTGACTATCCCCTAGCGACAATATATGTCAATGACAGTCCAAACCGCCTTAATCTCGTTTTTAGAGATTTCCATGAGTTAAAGATGTCAGATGATGCGCACTCACTTCTGGAAATTGGCACTACTTTTGCAAAAAAATATAACTATCATCTCAGAATCGTGTCTCGAAATAGTCTCATAAATCCGTGTATATATTTAGATTTTCTAAAAGCCAGAAATTTAAAAGCTCCCGAAAAATATAGCTTTTACACTGATAGTATGGACCGCGTTTCAAGCCCGGCTCGTCGACTTGATGTAGGCAGAAACGATGTCTTTTTTACGGAAAAAGACTTGATAAAATTAAAACAATGGATTAAGAACAATGAAAAATAGTATTCTAAATGACGTAGAACCATGGAATATCTCTACGGAGGAGAGAATCGCTGAGCTACTAACGGCGAAAAGAAATGGACGAAAGATTGCCATTATTCTTTATCCAGAAGAGGACAAAGCTTCATCGTTCCGTTATCGTGGATATAATATTTATCAGGCAACAAAGAAAAGTACTAAGTGGAAAGCCATTTATTTTTTCCTGAATGAAATTGATACAGTTTTTGAGCTTCTCTCGCAGGCTAATCTGCTCATTTTTGGTAGAATTACAAGATGGTCTCCGCAGCTTGATGAATTAGCAGTGTTAGCCAGAAATAATAAGGTTAGTATTTTGCAAGACCTAGATGACTGTATTTGTGGCACAAAATATATTAAAGATATGTTTAACGTCGTCTCTCCGGATTTTATTGACCAAGAGTATTGGATTACTACCTGCGCACACTATGAACTTATATCATATCTTGCTGACGGCTTTATCGTAACTAATAGCTATCTTGGAAACCTATTGTCTACTTCGCATGGCCATAAGCCATATAAAGTCATTAAGAACTTCCTAAATGAAGAACAGATAGATTTATCAGAAAAAATCTTGAAGGAAAATAAAGTTGCCACTGGGTTTACAATCGGTTATTTCAGTGGATCTCATACGCACCTTACGGATTTTGAAGTAGCCTATCAAGAACTAATTAATGTTTTAACGGCTGATCCAGCTATTAGACTAGTGATTGTTGGGATGCTTGATTTGCCAGCGTCAGCCAGTAAATTTATTAAAACTGGCCAAATCACCTTTCATCCACTGGTAGATTTCCTCACCCTTGAACAGATGCAGGCGGCAGTAGATTTGAATATCGCGCCACTTGCCGATAATGTATTTGCAAACTGTAAATCTGATCTGAAATTCTTCGAACCTGCCCTTGTTAAGACACCTACTATCGCAAGCCCAACCTTTACTTTTGCTCAGGCAATAGAAAATGGCAAAACAGGATATTTGTGTGAACCCGGAGAATGGCAGGATACTATTATGATGCTCCGTAATGACTCTCGGCTCAGAAAAGAGATTGGAGAAAACGCGCATCGATACGTTTTAAAGAACTACTCACCAGAAAACAACATCAAAGAGATAGAAGAGTGCTATGACTACTACAACCAAAAGTAAGACGGTTTCAGCTATTCTGCCAAACTATAATTATGCCCACTTCTTTTGTTCCCGTCTTCAAGAAATACTGTCTCAGACCTACCAGGTTTCAGAAATAATCATTCTAGAC
This sequence comes from Candidatus Saccharimonadota bacterium, assembly GCA_017405245.1. Lineage (GTDB taxonomy): Bacteria > Patescibacteriota > Saccharimonadia > Saccharimonadales > Saccharimonadaceae > Nanosyncoccus. The sequence goes on along the minus strand of JAFRAU010000002.1, from coordinate 68,273 downwards.
GATAATTCCACGGATAAAAGTCGTGAAATTATCCTACCAGAAATCGCAAAATTGCAAGCCATGCGTCCAGATATTGCAGTAAAACATTGCTTTAACCGTCAAAATTCTGGTAACGTCTTTTCTCAATGGCAAAAGGGAATAGAACTTTCAAGCGCAGAATATATTTGGATTTGCGAGCTTGATGATTCTGCAAAACCAAAGTTCTTAGAAACGGTAATGGCACCTTTTAAAGATGACAATGTGGTTCTATCTTTCTGTAATTCAAAAATGATAAATCAAAAAGGTGAATTGATTATTAAAGATAATTTACGTAAAATTAAGGACTTCTTTCGTCGCAGGCATGTATTGGGAGAATATGTTGTAGACGGCCTAACAGAAATAAATCGTAGTCTCGCTGTGTTCAATTCCATACCAAATGTTTCTGCGACTATTATTAAAAACCAGTCAAGTCTTACAACCTTTTTGGAGGAAGCCAAAAAATATCGCCTTTGTGGTGACTGGTATTTTTATTTAAAAGTAGCTGCTGCTGGAAAAATAGCTTATACAAATAAAACTCTGAATCTACATCGGATTCACTCAGACAGTGTCACGAAAAAAACCGCCTTAAAAGAGCGCTTTGCCGAGACAAAGAGTATTCATAAGTTTGCACGAAATACCTTTAAGCTTCAAAATAACACCATCAGGCGTATGGAAAAGATAGAAATCGAGCTTGCTAAAAAATGGAAAATAAAGGATAATTAAGTATGGCCAATAAATTCATTAGTAAAATTAAAGCAAATTATAAATACATTCTATTTTGTGTAATTTTCCTAGTAGTAAATGCCTTTTTTATTTTGAGATTGAAAAGTAATATCGGAGGGTGGAAGGTCTTAATTCTCACGCTATTTTTAGTAGTTCAATTAGTACTTTGCATTCTTGCCTACTATTTAAAAAAAGTCAAGAACTGGCAGCATCACCAACTATTCCTGCTTTTCTCGATAATCATTGGTCTCTGCTATGTTTTTATCATGCCGCCAGGTGCACCGCCAGATGAACCAAATCATTTTAGAAGAGCGTATGAGATTTCGAAGGGTGGTTTCATTTCCGCAAGGGAAAAACAAGGTGGCGAAGGAGGTGCTTATTTGCCAGTCTCAATTAACCAGCTCTTCAAAGTTAGCCCGAGCGATCTTAAATACCGAGATTATCCTGACATTACCGCAAGTGTAGATAATGGTTCGGAAAAAGTCTTTCAGAATTTTGGAAATACTGCCTTATATTCACCAGTAGTTTATGCGCCATCGTCTGTCGGCATTTTAGTTGGCCGTGTACTTCATCTTCCAATGATTATAATTTTCTATCTTGCCCGCATCTTTAATTTAGCATTCTGGATTATATTAGGATATTACGCCATTAAGAAAATACCCTTTGGCAAGAATATATTATTCTTAATCCTTTTCCTACCTATCTCAATGCAGGCCGCCGCTTCATGTCAGGCTGACGCCATGACCAATGCAACAACTATTGCACTTTTTGCTTTCGTTCTATCTAAAATCAAGTCTCCAAAACTTCTATCGACCAAAGAATATATCACAGCCATCATTCTCGCTCTACTAGTATCGATGAGTAAAATTGTTTATCTTCCGCTTTGCTTCCTATTACTTCTACTTCCTAAGAAATGTTTTAAGAATAAAAAAGACAAAATATTAAAGATTGGCGGGGCTCTTCTTGCAATCGTTTTAATAAACTTGATATGGCTGTCTATTTCCGCAGGCTTCCTCGTGGAATTTAGAGAAGGTGTAGACTCGGCGTCACAAGTAAAAAATATTTTGACTAATCCGTTTAGATATCTCATGATCATTGGTGGCTCTATCGTTGAACGAGGCATCTTCTATTTCTTCTCGTTCTTTGGATCTAACCTTGCGCACTTCAATATCGGTTTAGCAGAGCCTTACATTTTATTCCTAGCTTTCTTCATTTTCTATATCTTTATGAAAGACAATCAGAAAAATTACATTCTGACGCCAAAACAAAAAATATTCATTGCTGTTCTTGTGGTCATTTGTACGGGACTCATTTTCACTAGTATTTATGTCCAATGGACAGCAGTAGGTTCACCTCTCATAGAAGGTATTCAGGGTCGATACTTTATTCCACTTGCTTTACCTATTCTCTTCTTATTAAAGCCAGCTTCTTCAAGCACTACAAAAGACCTCGATATTTACACTCCCGCAATGGTCGCAGCTGTCAACATCTACGCAATTGTATCAGTGGTTGCCTACTATATGGTTTAGCGTTTTTCTTTCTTATATAAGAAGATTGAAAGCCCAATAAATCCAAGTAATCCTAGTCCTGCTGCTACATATGCACCACGCTGAATCTTAGTTCCCGGATAGGTCACTTTAATATCAGCATTTTTGTTGAGCGTTATTGTGATATAACCATGCTCGGACATTAAATATGGTAGGCTTTCCTTTGAGCCATCTGCATACGTGGCTTCTATATTGTATCCTAAATAGTAGATACGAGGTAATATTAATGTTGTTTCCCCAGAAACATCAGAAACCTTAAATTCCATGTCTGGTACTCGATGCCTAATGTCAGATATAGTAGCTTTTCCATCCTGTATAAGTACGTCATGGGAAGGGTAATCATTAATATATGTATTGGTATGCGTCGCTGGATTTACGGTCGGTAAATAGTCAATTATGATAGAAGAAGTATGGTGTAGCTCACTCGCAGGCGCAGCAATTTTGAGATTATCTTTTGCAAATGAGTTAACTCTGGATACGCTGACTAAGCCAGATAATGCCACTATTAGAAAAATGATAGTATCTATGTTAGTATTTTTAAATTTTGGAATAACTAGCCCAATTATAATTGCACAGCCAAACGCCACAAAAGTAAGTAATCTCCAAGGGAACTGCAATAAAAGAAGTGTCTCCGGTAAAGATCTCCATGAAAATAGCGTAGTAGTACAGAAAAAGCTAATAATGACTAAAAGTAGTGAAAAAAGTAAAAACGCTTTATTCTCTTTTGTCCTAACATCTTTAAAGCGAAAAATTGCATATATTACAGCGATCATTCCAACAAATGTGATGATAATTGGCACATTTAGAATCATTCCGTCGATAGAGAAATACTCGCTAATTGGCACTCTCCACATTTCCACGCCATTGATATTGGCCATGAAATTTTCTTCAAATACTCTATACTCTACGTGTGATTTATTTTCGAGCATTGGTAGAAGAAACGGCAGACTAATAATTAGCGTAAACGCTGCACTTAGCAAAAAATATAGGATGCGCTTTTTCTTGAAGAAAGCCGTAATGGTAGGCAGGAATCCGATAATTGTCAGACCAACAAAGAATAGCGTCATAACAAGATGAGAGTGTATCATCCCAAGACAACCAATAGTAAAATAAATTAAAAACTGCCTATATTCATCATGGAGCAATTTATATAGACCAATCAAAACAATTGGCATAAAGATAAAGAATGTTGCTTCTGCCATTGCGCTGCGCACAATTACGTCTATCAAAAAATAAGGAAAAGTCATGTAGAAAATTGCTGATGCCATAGCGGCTTTTTTATTTTTTGTTATTAAGAGAATCAGCTTTCGCATAAAAATGCCAGCCAAGAATATTATCAAGAAATACGCTATCCGCATTGCTAGATATACACCACCGATTCCAAGACGATTTACTACTTTAAAAATAAGAGCGGCACCAATATGAGACAGTTGTGGATAGAATAATCCCTCACCATTGCCGAGCTCATTTGATAATACCCCATAAATTTTTCCAGTAAAAATATCGACCACACTACCATTTGACATTCCTTCTACCGTAGCAGCATGGTAATAAAAATCATGTCCTTGTATGTAGCTATCCTTGATAAAAATTGACGTGGATATTAGTGCGACCAGTGCGATTAATAAATACGGAAGTGATTTTTTCCAAATTTCTTTAATCTTTGCCTTCATACGACCTCTCCATAATACCAATTATTATATGATAAGGCTATTATTTTTGCAAACCTAGTAAATCCCTCTAATCTATGTTAAAATATAAAGTAATATAAACAGGAGTTTTCATGAAAGGAATTATTTTAGCAGGCGGTTCTGGAACTAGGTTATATCCCTTGACGCTTGCCACGTCTAAGCAGATGCTACCAGTCTACGATAAACCGATGATCTATTACCCGCTTTCTACCTTAATGCTTGCAGGTATTCGTGATATTCTCATCATTTCTACTCCTAATGATCTTCCAAACTTCGAAAGATTACTTGGTGATGGCTCAAAAATGGGTGTAAAGCTTTCTTATAAAGTTCAGCCTTCACCAGATGGACTCGCCCAGGCTTTCACATTAGGAGAAGAATTTATCGGTAATGATTCTTGTGCTATGATTTTAGGTGACAATATTTTTTATGGACATGGCTTTGTCAGTGCACTTAGGCAGTCAGTAGAAAATGCCGATCATGGTCGCGCAACCGTTTTTGGATATTATGTCAACGACCCAGAACGTTTTGGCGTAGTCGATTTTGATGATAACTGGCACGCTATTTCTATTGAAGAAAAACCAGAGCATCCTAAAAGTAACTATGCCGTCACTGGTCTATATTTCTACCCGGCAGGAGTTTCGATGAATGCTAAAACTATTACTCCATCCGCCCGAGGGGAACTAGAAATAACGTCTTTAAACGAAATATATTTGAAAAATGGAACTCTGGACGTCCAAGTTTTAGGGCGAGGATTTGCTTGGCTCGATACTGGTACTATGGATTCATTAGCTGATGCTTCCGATTTTGTTAGAGTAATTCAAAAACGTCAAGGTATTGAAATATCCGCCCCAGAGGAAATAGCCTTCAAAAATGGATGGATTTCCAAAGAAGAATTACTAACCTCAGCTAAAAAATATGGCAAATCTAGCTATGGTAAATATTTAGCAAAAGCCGCAGAGAACAAAATTAAGGATTAAACTATGGCAAATTTCACTTTTGAAAAAACAAAAATTGAAGGTGTCTATATTGTTACTCCACGTACTTTCGGTGACGAGCGTGGTTACTTTATGGAAACTTATAATGAAGAAGAGTTTAACGAAGCTGGCCTAAAATATACCTTTGTCCAGGACAATCAGTCTAGTTCTAAAAAAGGCGTTCTTCGCGGTTTGCATTTTCAAAAAGTTCATCCTCAGGCTAAACTAGTCCGCGTCTTAAAAGGAGAAGTTTTTGATGTAGCCGTAGATTTACGAGAAAACAGTCCTACATATGGACAATGGGTAGGAGAAATATTGTCAGAGAAAAACAAAAGACAGCTAATGATTCCTCGTGGTTTCGCCCATGGATTTTTAGTCCTATCAGACACAGCGGAATTTGCTTACAAATGCGATGATTTCTACCATCCGGAAGAAGAAGGTGGAATTATCTATAATGATAAAGACATTGACATATCCTGGCCAGAACTAGATATAGAGTATACACTGAGCGATAAGGATAAACACCACCTATCGCTCAAAGAATCAGCTATCAAATTTAAAGGAGGTATTAAATGAGTAAAACAATCATAGTCACTGGTGGCGCAGGCTTTATTGGTTCTAATTTTGTTTACTATATGCTTAATAAATATCCAGATTATCATATTGTTTGTATTGATTGTTTAACGTATGCGGGCAATATCCATACTTTAAATGAGGCTAAAAATAATCCTAATTTTCTTTTTTCAAAAACTAACATTTGCGACAAGGAAGCGCTAAGAGAACTCTTCAAACAAGTCAAGCCAGACATTGTCGTCAACTTTGCGGCTGAGTCTCACGTCGACCGTTCCATAGAAGGACCAGAAATATTCATAAAAACCAATGTTGAAGGCACACAGACGCTAATGGAGGTTTGTCGCGAACTAAACATTCCGCGTTATCATCAAGTTTCTACGGACGAAGTTTACGGCGATTTGCCGCTAGATCGCCCAGATTTATTTTTCACGGAGCAAACACCGCTTCATGCTAGTAGTCCATATAGCGCCTCAAAAGCTGGTGCTGACATGTTAGTGATGGCGTATCATAGGACTTACAATTTTCCGGCCACAATCTCTCGCTGCTCCAACAACTATGGACCATATCATTTTCCAGAAAAACTAATTCCGCTCACTATTATTAATGCTTTAAATAACCAGCCGTTGCCTGTCTATGGTGACGGCAAAAATGTCCGTGACTGGCTCTATGTAGAAGATCACTGTCGCGCCATAGATTTAATAATTCATAATGGTAAAATTGGTCAGATTTATAATGTTGGTGGTCATAATGAAATGGCTAACATTGACATTGTAAAACTTATTTGCAAAGAACTGGATAAGCCAGAAAGCCTAATTACCTTTGTCGAGGATAGAAAAGGACACGATCGTCGCTATGCTATCGATCCTACCTTTATCCATAACGAACTAGGCTGGCTTCCAGAAACTAAATTTGCCGATGGTATTAAGAAAACAATTCATTGGTATGTGGAGAACCAAGATTGGTGGCAAGATATCTTAAATGGTACATACCGGGAGGAAGCATGAAAGTTTTGGTGACCGGTACTTCTGGACAACTTGGACATGATACAATGCTGGAATTAAAGAAGCGTGGCATTGATTGTCTTGGCGCAGATCGCCGCGGCGAGAAGAATCAAGAGTTTCAGACCACTACACTCGACATCACAGATAAAGAAGCCGTAGAAAAGACCCTTTCTGAGTACCATCCGGATGTGGTAATTCACTGTGCGGCATGGACTAATGTTGATGCTGCCGAAGACCCAGCCAACTTAGCCGCTGTCAGAAAAGTCAATGTTGACGGAACGGCTAATCTTGCCAAAGCTTGCCATCAAATTGGTGCTAAAATTGTATATATCTCTACTGACTATGTCTTTAACGGACAAGGCGATAAGCCATGGCAGCCAGACGATAAAAATTTTGAGCCACTAAATGTTTATGGGCAATCAAAATTAGACGGCGAGAAAGCAGTTGTAGACAATACGGATAAATATTTCATTGTCCGCATCGCTTGGGTTTTTGGTAAAAATGGTAATAATTTTGTCAAAACCATGTTGACGGTTGGCAAAAACCACGACGAAGTACGAGTTGTAAATGACCAGATTGGTACCCCTACCTATACGCCAGATTTGTCTCGTCTACTAGTAGATATGATTTTAACTGACAAATACGGTTTTTATCATGCCACTAATGAAGGCGGCTATATTTCTTGGGCTGATTTTACAAAAGAAATCTTTAAGAAGGCCAATATTCATTCAAAAGTCATTCCGGTCACCACAGCCGAGTACGGAGCGTCCGTTGCAAAACGTCCATTTAATTCACGTCTCGATAAGTCAAAACTGAAAGCAAATGGTTTTACTCTGCTACCAACCTGGCAAGACGCACTCTCTCGCTACCTGGCAGAATTAGAGGCGTAAAATGGCAGACGAGGATTTGCAAAAAAAATCCACTAGGGTTTCTGCTCTAATAAGAATTATTGACGTCAAAGCAGATTTGTCAAAAAATCTGAAAAGCCTGAGTAATCAAATTTTAGACGACCTTGAAATACTGTTTCTTGTTACGGACGATTCTGATAGTGATAATACTATCAATATTATCAAAGATTATGCCAAAAAAGACCCCCGCATTAAATTAGTCCGTACGAAAACGACTGATTATGGCCTGATTATGAATAGAGCCATTAAATTAGCTAGTGGCGAGTATCTGACCATTATTGATGCAAACGACTACGTAGATCCAGAAATGTTTATTGAGCTTTTTGCACTTGCAAAAAAACATGATGCCGATATAGTTAGGAGCAATTATTTTGAGTCGGTTGAAGAGCAAGACCGTTTACACGAATCGTTTTTAAAAGAAGATGCGGACAAGGTCATTAGTCCAGCAGAAGATTACACAGTTTTTTATCAACCGCCTATCATAGGTAGCGGTTTATATAAGAGGGAATATTTACTAACTGAAAAAATAAGCTATATCGAAGACTTTGGGCAGGACCCTCAGGACAATGGATTTAATTTTAAAGTTATAGCAGCCGCAGAAAAATTAGTTATTACAGAAAAGGCTTATTTACACCACGTCGAAAAAAAGAAAAAACAGATTGAGAAAAAAGCTGTTTTTAGGATAAATGATCAGTACGCCGATATCGAAAAATTTCTAAAATCTCATAACAAATGGGATCAGTACAGTTCAATCTTCGAAGCAAACAAATTTGCAAGTTTTTTCCTTACCATGCTGTGCTTAGATGAAGAAGATTTGACCCCCTTTATACTTCGAACTCGTGCAGAATTTCATGACGCAGACGAACGAGGCCTACTTTCTAAGAAATATTTTCCAAAAGACCACTGGAAATACTTACAAAGTATCTTAAAATTCCCGCCACGCATCTTTTTATCTTCTCTCAAAAAAATACGCAAACGTCACTAAAACAAACTATCAAATGGGTATTTAAATTTTTAGCTCCACAGCTTCAAGTATTCTTTTGTAACTTTCGACGGCTTCCCATCACAGGCAATTTTACCATTTTCTATTAATATCGCTCTATCGCAGAATTTCTCGACATTCTCCATGCTATGCGTCACTAGTATTACGGTTTGATTTCCGTGTAGACTCTTAAAGTAATCATTACATTTTTCTTGGAATGCAGCGTCACCTACGGCTAACACCTCATCCAAGACGAGTATGTCACCGCGCGCCCTAATTGCAATCGAAAACGCGAGTCTTACTTGCATACCAGAAGAATAGTTTTTGAGCTTCTGGTCCATAAATTGGTCTAGCTCTGCAAATTTTACAATCTCATCATACATCGCATCCATTTCTTTATTGGAGAACCCAAGTAAAGCACCATTCAGATACACATTTTCACGCCCGGTTAGCTCCGGATTAAAACCTACGCCAAGTTCAATGAATGGCACCAATGTGCCATTAACGCTTACTGTACCTTTATCTGGTAGGTAAATCTCGGATAGGATTTTAAGCAGCGTAGATTTTCCACTACCATTTCTCCCGACGATTCCCAAAAATTCGCCTTTCTTAACCTCAAAGCTGATGTCTTTTAAGACTTCTTGTTTGCGATAGCCTTTTATTCCTTTTAAGCGACTAAAAATCGCTTGTTTGAGCCCCCAAGATTTCTCTGTCGGCAACCTAAAACTCTTATACACACCTTGTACGGAAACTGCAATTTTACTATCTTCGTTCCGCTTTTCGACTTCTTTTCTCACTTTGCCTAAGTATTTTTCTGCCCAACTCATTATATTTCCTCCGCAAAGTACTTCGAACGTTTCTTAAAGAACAAAACAGCAATAATGAAAACTAGGAGCACAATCCCTACCGACACGAGTCCCCAAGCTACGCCAGAAAGTTCCCACGTAGTAGTCGTGACGTTCGTAATGAGATTCTCTCGAATATCTTGGATTATTTGTGCAACTGGATTAATCATAATAATTTTTGCTGCTACCACCGATGTGCTCATCACCATTGAGAGAGGATAGATAATCGGCACAGCGTAAAACATAGCTTGCATTAACACGTCCCAGATATTCCCAACATCACGATATTTTACGTTAATAGAGCTAAGTAACAAAGAAATACCAAGCGCAAATATGTATAATTCGAGAAGTAATGGAATAACCATTAACCAAGAAAACGATGGAGCCACGCCATTGATCAATGTAAAGATAATTACCACGAAGAGGTTTATTAGCACATTAATAACTGCTGTACTTGTTGCGCTTACTACCACGATGTACTTTGGAAAACTGATTTTTCTGATTAGATCACCGCGCTGTTCAATCGAATGAATCCCTTGCTGAGTGCACTCCGTAAAAAAGTTCCACAAAACTGTACCAGTTAGAAGATAAACAGGATAATGTGGAATGTCATCTCCAAATCTTAATACTTTTGCAAACACTACGTAGAGAATCGCAAACATTAGTAGCGGCTTAATTACTGCCCATAAATACCCTAAAACAGATCCCTGATAACGAAGTTTAAAATCAGTCTTTACTAGCTCTTTCAGTAATATACTATTTTTCTTGCTAGAAATCAAAAAACTCATAACTTTATTATATCATAATCATGTATAATATACATATGGAAACTCCACTCATCTCTATCATTGTCCCAGTTTACAATGTGAAGCCGTACCTTGCCTCTTGTCTAGACTCGCTCATCCGGCAAAATTATCCTAAACTAGAAATTATCCTAATTGACGATGGCTCAACAGATGGCAGTGGTGCAGATTGTGATGCTTTTGCTAGAAAAGATCCTCGTATCCGTGTTTTTCATCAAGAAAATGGGGGGCTTTCCGCAGCCAGAAATAGAGGCTTGCGAGAATGCACTGGTGGCTATATTACTTTTGTCGATTCCGATGACACAGTATCCCCAGACTATGTTCAATATCTTTTTTCACTTATTACTAAGTATCAGTCCAAGATGTCAATTTGTAGCATTAAAGAGGTTACCTTAAAAAACAAAGAAATAAATTACGGTGAAACATATGTGGAAAAAGTTATGAGCACTGAGGAAACGCTCGGCCGAATGTTAAGAGAAGAAGGATTTACGGTAGTAGCTTATGCTAAATTATATAAAAGGGAATTATGGCAAGGGCTAGGCTTCTCAGAAGGCTTTGTCCATGAAGATCTTGGTACAACTTATAAATTAGTAGAAAAATGTCCACGCGTAGCCTTTGGGCCTGATCCTAAATATATTTATCATAAAAGGGAAGACTCTATTTCTAGTAGCGATTTTAGCGATAGAAAATTTGACATAATTACTCTAACCGATGAGATGTGTGACGCTATCGACAGTCTTCACCCTTATCTTAAAAACACTACGGATCTTCGTCGTATGCACGCAAGATTCAGTGTTCTGCGTCAAATGGTAGGGAAAAGCCTTTCTCCAACACAGGCCGGCAGAGAGCAAGAGATAGTTGATTATTTAAAAAAGCACAAAAAACTAATCACTAAAAACCCAGTTGCTACTCACCGGGATAAGTTTGCTATGTATACGCTCTTAGTTCACAAAGAATTTTTCAAACTTTGTTGGAAGCTTTATAGTAAAATAAAGTAAGCTAGTTTCCATTCAAAAATCTAATAGTGTCTCGCATTGCATCATCAATCGTGAGTTCGGTTTTCCACCCTAACTCTTTGGATGCTTTTTCTGCTACTGCATATAGCTCTGGTAAATCTCCCTTCCTTCTGCCCACTATTTTGTAAGGTAAAGGTTTTCCGCTAGCTTTTTCAAAAGCCGCTATCATTTCTAGCACACTAGTACCTCTCCCAGTCCCAAGATTAAATGTCTGCACGCCGGGACGCATTTTTTTAAGTGCCGCCAGATGCCCTTTTGCTAAATCGACGACATGAATATAATCCCGGATACATGTCCCATCAGCCGTAGGATAATCATTTCCATAGACTGACAGCTCTGCGTATTCTCCACGAGCCACTTTCATAATTATGGGCATGAGATTATTTGGCTGCCCATTAGGATCCTCACCCAGCTTACCGGACTCATGTGCTCCTACTGGATTGAAATATCTAAGAAGCATAATCTCAAAATCTGGTTGCGCCACTGATAAATCTTTGAGAATCTCTTCAATCATGTACTTTGTTTTACCATAGGGGTTTGTAATTTTCTGACCAGTAGGTAAATCCTCAGTGCAGGCCGATGTACCAGGATCTCCATACACTGTCGCCGAAGATGAAAAAAGTAGTTTTCTAACGTTACATTTTTGCATTGCATCAATTAGGTTCAGTGTACCTACTACATTATTTTCGTAATATTTAAGCGGTTCCTCAATACTTTCAGCTACGGCTTTTAGTCCTGCAAAATGCATTACGGCTGCAAAGTTGCCGTTTTCAAAAACTTCCAGTAGTGCTTCCTTATTTAGTAAATCAACATGATGAAAAATCGGTTTCACCCCAGTTATTTCTGCTATTTTATCTAGCACACTTACTTTACTATTACATAAATTATCAAGTATTTCTACTTTATGTCCAGCTTGTATTAGCTCTACTACTGTATGCGATCCAATATATCCAGTTCCACCGGTGACAAGTATGTTCATTTTAATCTCCTTTACTTTATTATAACACTAAAAAATGATATAATATATTATATGAAAAAAGATCCCGGATTGACTTTCCGTATTGTACTCATAGTCGGCGACGCTATTGCGATTGTCCTTGCATTTCTTTTTGCTTATCTTTTTCGCATCCACATCGATCAACGCCCATACTATTTTGAAGCAGAGCCAGGAGCCTTCGTGTCAATTATTCTACTGTTTATTCCAATATGGATTGTCATTTTTGCCATCTTAGGATTATATAAGAAGTCGATTTTTACGAACCGCTCTCGCACACCAGAAGTAGCGCGCATTTTCGCGGCTTCGATTATTGGAACTATGGCACTAATTACGTATGATTTTTTCACAGAAAAACATATTTTCCCAACGCGATTAGTTGCCGTCTATTCTCTAATTCTTTGCTTTATTATGATACTAATCGTTCGAGGCGCCATTCATTTTACGCGCTCGCGCTTTCTCAGAAAAAATCATGGCACTTTGCGCGCTATTGTTATTGGTAATAGTCCGAATACTACGCGTCTCCTAGATCATTTTGCAGATTTTCCAGAAGACGGATATACTTTGGCAGCGGTCATTTCTAAAAACAAATATGTCCCAATTGAATTTCAAGGAAAGAAATTTAAATCACTCCGGGAAGCCCTTAAATGGACTAACGCTGATGTCATTTTCCAAACCGACGAACTTCAAAGTGAGTATGTTTATAGTCAGTCGGTCAAGCACCACCTATTCTACTATTTTGTTCCATCAGAGGCTGCGCTCTCTTCGCATATTGGCGATTTAGAGCTCATTGGTGGTACCCCTGCAATTCTAGTTAAAGTCACACCGCTGATTGGCGGCGCCCGGCTTATTAAGCGTGCCGTGGATTTACTTTTTGGGCTAGTAGCCTTCATTATCGCCCTGATTCCGATGTGTATTATTTGGCTCATAGTCAAGTTATCAGATATTCACTCACCCGTTTTTTACGGGGAGTATCGACTTTCACGTTACAACAAAAAAGTGAAAATCTATAAATTCCGGTCAATGAAACCACGCTATTCCGGCCTTTCTCCTGAACAGGCTTTTACTAAAATGGGTAGACCAGAACTTATTAGTAAGTATCGTGAGAATGGTGATTTTTTGCCAGATGATCCACGCGTCACCAAAATTGGAAAAATTCTTCGTGCTACTTCTCTTGATGAGCTGCCTCAGTTGTTCAACGTTATCAAAGGAGACATTTCCTTAGTTGGCCCACGCGCCCTCGTTCCAGGAGAGCTAAGAGATTATGGTGATCGTTCACTTCTTTTGTCAGTTAAATCCGGACTAACTGGCTTAGCCCAGGTGTCCGGCCGCAGAGATATCTCCTTCGAAGAGCGCCGTGCACTTGATCTATACTATGTTCAGAATTGGTCAATGCGCTTAGATTTTAGTATTTTACTTCGCACTATCGGTGTCGTCATCACAGGGAAAGGTGCTAAATGACACCTCAAAAAAGGGGAGGGAATAAACAGCCTAGAATTGCACTTGTTTGCGACTGGCTAACAAATGTAGGTGGCGCAGAAAGTGTTCTACTCACTCTGCACCAGATGTATAAAGATGCACCTATCTATACTTCCAAATATGATAAAAAGGGAATTGATTGGTTTCTAGACGCCGACGTCCGTACCGGCTGGCTTCAAATATTTCCAACCAGCTTACGTCGTTTTCTCAGCCCTCTTCGACAGCGATATTTTTCCCGCCTTGATTTATCTGACTATGATCTAGTGATTTCTGTCACTGGTGCAGAGGCCAAGTTCGTTAAGACTAAGAAAACCGAACGGAAGCTCAAAAAATCCGAACAAACCGAACACGAAGATAGTCATTCATGCATCCACCTCTGCTACTGCCACGTTCCAACCCAGTACTACTGGAAGATGTATGAGGATTATCTCGAAAATCCTGGGTTTGGAGTTTTAAATCCTCTGGCTAGACTCGCACTCAAATTATTTATTAAGCCGCTTAGAAGAAATGATTTTGCTGCCGCAAAACGCCCAGATCAATTTATTACTATCTCAGGATACGCAGCTGAGCAAATAAAAAAGTATTATAAGAGGGAATCAATCATCATTTATCCTCCGGCAGATCTGAAAAAGTTTTCCACAGAGTTTTCCACAAGTAGTAAAATGAAACAAGGGAATTGTCAAGTAAAAAAACCATATAATTACATCACGACTTCAAGACAAGTCAACTGGAAAAGAATCGACCTTTGTGTTAAAGCTTGTCTTGAAACAGGTGATAACTTAACAGTTATAGGCGATGGTCCAGAGCATAATAATCTCGTCAAACTAGCGAATGGAGCAAGTAACATTAAATTCTTACCACAGATGAGCCAGACAGAATTGAAGAAAAAACTTGTTCAAGCAGACGCATACCTCTTTCCTAGCTTAGAGCCGTTTGGATTGGCTCCGATTGAGGCGATGGCCTGCGGTGTGCCGGTAATAGCTTTTGGCGAAGGTGGCGCACTAGATTATATTAAGCCTGGTAAAAATGGATTACTTTTCGATAGACAAACCACTAACTCGCTCATTTCTGCTATGGAAAAATTTAACCCTGAGAATTTCGATAAATCGGTTGTAAAACAATCAGTAGTTCCCTTCGGCAAAGATCGTTTCATTAAGAGCATAGAGGCTGTCGTCAATGAAAAAATTCATTAAAAAAACCCAACTAGTTCTTCTCTTTCTTTTGCCGGTTGTCGTTTTCTTCTCTTATCATCCAGTTATTTCACTTGGCTCTAATAATTACATGAATTATGATTTGTCTATCCCAGAAATATGGCTAGGCATTTTCTTTATAGTTAGTCTTCCCTTTATCAAAAATCTAATTCAGTTTTACGGGTGGAAAAAAATACTTATTTCTAGCTTGATTCCATTATATTGTTCTCTGTCCGCCATTTGGTCCGCTAATCACCTTCGCGCGATTTTGACCGCTGGCATACTCTGGCTACTCCTATTTGCCGTTTTAAACATTGTCTATCTCCTTAAAAACACACCTCGTCTCATTAGTCCACTTGTCAAGATTTTTCTTTCTTCTGCGGTTTTTGTAAGTATCATCTGCTGGATTCAATGTGTCTTAGATCTCGCCGGAGTCACCAGAGATTTTACTCTTCTCTGTCGCGGTTGCACATTTACCGCATTTGGCTTTCCGCACCCTAATGGCTTTGCTATCGAGCCTCAATTCATGGGTAATCTACTCCTCGCCCCAACCCTACTATCTTTTTACTTGCTTTTCTCTGGTGCGCACAAAAACCGTAAGCAAAAGCATTGCTTAGTTTTCCTTACATTCTTCCTAACCTCGACTACTTTCCTTACGCTTTCACGCGGCGCTGTCTACTCCCTCATTGTAGGCTTAGTCGTACTATTTGTAATGTGTCAGAGCAAACGATTCCCTATCATAAAATATAAATTAAAAACAGCAACTATGACTTTTATGATCGTTTTTCTAGCCTTCCTTGTTTCACTCGGGGCAGATGGATTATTTGCTGCGGCTAGCCCCACCACAGATGATTTCTACTCTGGCATCACCAAAGCTGTTCATCAATTATCACTTGGGATTATTGACCTTCGACCAAATAATATTAAACAGCCACAGCAAGATATAGAATCGACTATATCGCCAGAGGACACCAGCTCTTCCCCAGACTCGGAAGAATCAGTCTCTACATTGACAACTGAGTCCGAAAACATTGCTCCAAACGCAGTAAAGGACACCTCTAACTTTAACGGCTACGTTGCGGAATCAACCAGCATACGTCTGAACCTTAGTGGTTTAGCTCTCACTACTATGGCTTCTTCTCCTCAATATCTTACCATTGGTACCGGTCTTGGTTCTGCTGGTATCGCCATGAGCGCATACCGACCAGAAGAATTAGGACCAAAAGAAATAGTCCAAAATGAATACATAAGTATTCTTCTAGAACTAGGCATTATCGGAACAATTCTTATTATTGCTATTTTAATTTATGCATTCAAAAAGGTTGATAAGAACGCTTTACTTATCGCTATCCTGAGCAGCTTTGCGTTTAGTTTGCTTTTCTTCTCCGGTCTCCCTAACGCTCTCCACGTCTTTCTCATCCCTGCTCTCTTTTTTACCAAAGACAATCTTCTCGTAAAAAACATAATTAAGAGTCATCGTTACAAGAATCATTAGTACGTAAATCCCAGTACTTTCTACAAACTCGTAAGAAGAAAAAAACGGAATCCACCCCAGTATCATGAAAGCAAATTCATATAATCCGGTGGTTAGAGAAAATAGCATTGAGAGTAGTGGCCGTGCTAATAATACTATTACAAAGTTCCAAATAAAGAACTTAATTATTCCATATTTCCCCGGATTTCGCTCTTTCCAGGTAATATTATTATGCAAAAAATATGCTACAAATACAGATAAGACACCAGAGATTACGGATGCTAGCGTCGCCATATTGACATCCCCACCGAAAAATAACATTACTAGACCCGTGTATACTAAGTAATCAAAAACAGTAGCCACAATTCCAACACCGGCGAATTTTAATATTCTAGATACGGTAGTCGACTTTTCAGCAGTCTCCTTTTTACTCATTGAACTCCTTTCTCAGCCAGCTATCAGCCGGTCCCGCCGTCATCAGTAGGATCAAATACCCATCTCTCCGCCATTTTTTTAACTTCTCCCCAAACGTATTATCTAGTTTTGCTGGCTCGGCATCGGTAGAGTTCGCTAGGTCTTTAATAAAATCACTCGGCTTTAATACTTCCAACTTTTCATTTTCTCGAACAAGATAAGTCGGTAGCCAATATAATTTTTCTACACCCAGAAAAACGTTTTTATACCCATTTCGCACTTCGTGCTGTCTGGTATTTTGGTGTGGCTCATATATCGCCACTACGCCGTTTAGTCCCATCCTTTTGGCTTCTTCTTCGGCCATTTCGATGGTTGCCGCTATTTCTTCCGGATGATGTCCATAATCAGAATAAACGCCATCGGCAATTTTTTCAAATCGTCTTCCTACTCCTGGAAAATTATCAAGTATTTCAATCAGAAGAGACTCATCTATTTCTCTACTAGAATAATCTTTATTTAAAGAAAGCAGATTTCCCCCGGCCTTTTCCATGCCAATTTCTTCAACCATCTCAAAAATCGCCTGCATGGCTAATCCTGCATCATATCGTCTAGCTTTTCCTGCTAGTGAAAATTTTTCACTAAGGTCTATCGTTTCGGTATTAATTACGGCTTCACCTTCCAGTTCTCTACCACGAATTACATTTTCGCTTTGGCCTTCAAACTTATAAAAAGCTTTCATGTAATCAAGTTTTGTTGGATAGATGTCTGGATGGTCATAAGATACTGCCGTGATTACAGAAAGCCACGGAAAAAAATGTAAGAAATTTTTATCATATTCATCTGCCTCATAGATTAAGAATTTGGATTTTGGTGTATAATGTCCCGCCTCGGCAAATGGCAGAGTTGTTCCTACTAAGTAAGAAACGGGTAGTCCGATATTAAGTGCCGTCCAAGTAATCATCGCAGTGGTGGTGGTTTTTCCATGTGTACCCGCCACAGCTACCATTTTTAGCCCTAATTTTTCTACCAGATAAGCTATCAGCTCATCTCGCTTAGATACTCTAATATTATTTTTTTTCGCCAGCACAAGTTCCGGATGGTCACTTGGTAAAGCTGAGGTATAAACAAACCAGTCAACCTTCCCTTCTTTAAGCTTTTGTGATAAAAAGTCTCCATCCTGGGAATTTTTCCCTAGATTCACCTCTATTCCCCTGCTTATCAGCTCGTCGGTTATTGCCCCACTTTGGCTATCGGACCCGCACACGGAAAGTCCAGCAGCTTTTGCCATTAGAGCTAACGGCCCAAGACCAGTCCCACAGATGCCGGAAATATAGATATTCATATCTATATATTATAGCATATCCTGTGCTATAATTATATTAGCACATGGGTGGTATTAATAAGTTTGAACTCAAAAAATCCCTTAAATCTCTTGGCCGCATCAGGACGTGGCAGCTCCTTATTGTTTTGATTCTCTTATTATTTATTTATGCAACTCTTCTCCGATTTGACCATATTAAAATGACTGATTTAAAAGCTGAGGTGTCCGCCGCCGATTCAGCAAATAATGATGAAGAAATCGCTAGTTCTATTAAACGCCTTCAAGAATTTGTTCGTAGTCACACAGTTATTAACGTTATTGAAAAAAACGGAGAGTCCGTCATCACTTTTGGTACCGGACCGATTTATTTAGAACATCAATACGAGAGAAAAGCGGAAGAGGCTTTGACCCGCGCAGAAGAGCAAGGGAGAACAGACGAGAATCCTAACGGTAATGTTTTTGCTAAGGCTATGGAAGTCTGTCGTCCACTTGCCATCCAGAATGGTTGGGCTTGGAATAGCCAAGGTTACCTTGACTGTATGACAGGAGAAATCGCTAAGTATCCAACCACGGAATCTATTGAAGATACCTTCATGGCCACCCTGCCGTCCACGGCACTCTTTCGCTATGACTTTGCTTCCCCCATCTGGACTCCGACCTTGTCCGGTTTTGTCGCCATTGTCTGTGCTGTGCTACTTATAGTTATCATTGTCAGGGTGATTATCTGGTGCATCCTCCGTCTAGCTTTAATTTTTATAAGAAAATAAGAAAAAGTCTAAAAAACCTCTTGACATCTTAGGCAAGGGGTCATAAGATAAGAAGTATAACAATTAAGGAGGAATTATGGCCTACCAACATACTAACAGCAAAGGTATTACCTACTACCTACGCCAGTCAGAAGTCACCCTTCGCGGTGGTAAGAAGCAAACTATCTACTTCTTCACTAAGACTGAGAACGGCGGTAAGGGCACCCCAGTTGATCTTCCAGCAGATCGTGTCGTCAATGAAAACCCTAGAAACGGTTTCTTGACCCTTTCTAAGAAGAAATAGTCTTCGGCCAAATTCAAAACTTAAACTCTATAAAAATAAGTCAGGTATCAGCCTGGCTTATTTTGTGTACGCTTGTTTTACAATCCGATTATGCTAAAATAAAAAGAAATAAAAGGAGAGTATATGTGCACTGCTATTCGCTTTAATGACGATAAAGGAAGTATGTTTTTTGGGCGTAATCTAGATTGGTCGGTTGGCTACGGTCAGAAAATTGTCGTGACGCCAAAAGGCTATCGCTATCACTCAGCATTTCTAGGAGAACTTACTCCAAAATACGCACTAATTGGTATGGGCATTATTGCGGAGAATACACCGCTTTATTTTGACTGTGGTAATGAAGCCGGTCTTGCGATTGCTGGCTTAAACTTCCCAGGCTATGCCGAGTATGAGCCTGCTGCTGTTGATGGCAAGACCAATATCTCCGCATACGAATTCCCACTATGGATAGCTATGAACTTCTCTACTGTTGACGAAGTAGAAGTAGCTCTAAAAAATGTCGCCATCGTATCAAAACCAATTAATGATAAATACCCAGTATCACTTCTTCACTGGATTATTGGCGACAAAGATCGTAGCATTGTTGTGGAATATACTAAAAATGGTCTAGAAATCTTCCGCAATAATGTAGACGTCCTTACAAATCAACCTGGTTACGGCTGGCACAAAGAGAACCTTAGAAATTATCTTAATCTTTCCAGTCCACAGCCAGCAAAGGTTGTCTGGGGTAAGGCAGAAATGACGGCTTTTGGTTCGGGCTCTTTGATGCGAGGTATCCCTGGTGATTATTATTCTCCGTCTCGCTTTGTCCGTGTCGCCTATCTCAATACTCACTATCCGGTTAAGTCTACCGAAGAAGAAAACATTTCTCGCTTGTTCCATACCTTGGCAGGGGTTGCAATGATTGATGGCGCTGCTGCTATGGCTAGCGGTGACTTTGAGAAAACCGTCTATACTGGTGGCTATTCAGCCGCCACCAAGACTTACTATTGGAACACTTATGAAGACCCAGCCATCAAAAAAGCCGCTCTCTCCGACTTTGATATAAACAGCACCGAGCTTATTCAACAGTAATCATAAAGGCAATCCATGCTGAATATTTTCGGAACAGAAATTAGCATTAGAAAATTGATTAATTCGGCACTCTATCTTTTAGCCGTTTTCATCATCTATTTTATTATCCGTCGCATTATAAAGATTGCTTTAAGCCATGCAGGTCGTAAGACGACAGGTGTTCAGAGACAACGTTTTAAGACAATTTCTCAAATGATTTTGAGCGTTTTAAGATACCTAATGCTAATTATTGTTCTGCTAGTTATCCTTGCGGACTTAGGAGTCAACGTCGCATCTCTGCTCGCTGGCCTTGGTATTTTGACCGCTATTGTCGGCTTGGCCTTCCAGGACATGATTAAGGATTTTATCGCTGGTATTGCAATTATCGCCGAGGATCAATTCAGTGTTGGCGATACCGTAATCATTCCCGCAGATGGTTTTAAAGGTGTAGTAAAAAGTATTGGCCTCAAAACCACCGAAGTAGAGAACGAAAAAGGTGAAGTAAAAATTCTCGCCAATCATAATATTGACGGCCTAATTAATTGCAGTAAGCCAGAAGACGTGTCTGATCAGAAAAATAATTAAAACTTAAAAAACAAAAGTCCACGTTTGATGCGTGGATTTTTGGTGGGGGCGGTTGGGTTCGAACCAACGACCAATCGGTTATGAGCCGACTGCTCTAACCCCTGAGCTACGCCCCCAAGGACTAGACTCATTATAGCAAAAAATGCTATAATAATAAAGCATAAATGGAAAGAATAAAAACTGGTTTTAGGAGAATAGGGTATAAGGCCAAGCGTTGGTTCTCTGGTGGTCACACCATTTTTCTCATTGGCGTAGGCGCAGCTTTACTTTGGACTTGGGGGGCTATTTCTGCTACTAATCGTAACTGGGAATTAGAGCAGCGTTTAAACGTCCGCAAAAATGAACTCGCTATGCTCGAAATAGAAATAGAATCACTAGAATTGGAAAACCAATACTATGCCTCAGAAGAATATCAAGAGCTTGCTGCTCGCGACAAACGTAATAAAGTAGCTGACGGAGAGACACTAGTTTATCTTCCTGCAAATTCCGACATCGCCAAGCATAAACATGAAAACATTATCGTAGAAGAACCTATCGAAGAGCCAACTAACTTTGAACAGTGGATGTCGTTTATTTTCGGAAGTTAATTTAAGCGTTTAGTTTTCTCAATGACGAGCAGGTCTAAATCTTTGTCTTTCTTAAATTCTACTTCCCACTTTGGAAGATTAATATCATCAATCGTTGCTAGCGCATTGTCTCCGAGATCGTCTACGGTTGGGTCTATTCCAGCATAAACTTTGCCGGTGTTCTCGTCAATTGTGTAGACTCTTAGAACCAATTTCAGCGCGTCACCATCTTTATTCTTATATGCTCTGTCAATAATCACGCAAGTAGCGAGCTCTGGTGGATCGCAATTTGCATCTAAACTATATATCCCATCTTCCGTCCTGTGATACGTGCCTTCTTGGGCCGTATAGGAATCTTTCTCCCTGATATTGTCGTTCGACCCAAAATACCTATGGTATACTTCATTAATTTGATCATAAGTCATTCCAGAATACTTATAATAAGCCATAAAACCAATCACCATACGCTCTTTGGTTAGACTATCTAGTTTACTAATATCTAAACTTTCTTTCCTAAAAACATCATTTTTTGCATCGGAACAGCCATGGTTTCCATAAAAATAGCTATAAAGTAATTCTTGTGCGGTTTCGTCTTCGGTTGGGATTTCGTCCATAGAAAAAGTGCGCACTAGTGCCCATATCCCCACACCGACTCCCGCCAATACTACTACAATGCTAATTATGGCAAGAACAATATTAAATGTTTTTCTCTTTCGTAGGTCAGTCTTCTTTTCTTCCGTCTTTTTGCTAGTTTTCTCGGCAGATACTTGTTTTTTGCTATTCTCGTTCTTCTTGCTCATGGTTACATTATACCACAAAGCATATATGTACCGAGCTTGTACTCATTATTTTTCCATAAAAACTTCCATTTTTTTTACGCTTATGTTAAAATGATTTTATGGATAAAGAAGGTCAAAATCCTACTTCCGCCCCTGTTTTTAAATCGGAAGCAATAGGTAGTAAACCTACGACCGAGTATTTTTCTAATGTCAAGGGTGGAAGAGAAGATCAGTCAAAAGTTGAAAAAAAGCGTACAAAAAACACGCGTAAGACACTAATCATTATTTTGAGCATTGTTGCCGGCATCTTGATAACTGTGACGGCCGTTTTTGTAATCCTAAGTCTAGTTAATCGCCGTGGTACCTATGGTGAGCGCACCGGTGAGGACTTGCCGACTACTATTGAAGAAGTAGAGGAACGTGCTTACGCGCTTGCCTTTGAAGACCTTGAAGCGCCAGGTAATTTTGAAGCTGCTTTATATTATATTAATAATGTTATTGCCGATATGGTCGATACTAATCAAGACCAAGATTTAATATATGCCGTGCGGTGTTTCCGTGCCATCTTGGCATATCAAGCTGGTGCACCGACCGCCGCGCTAAATGAGGCACTGTCACTAGAAGAATATGCTAAAACTGACAATCAGAAGTTTTCAATCTATGGCACGCTCGACAGATTATATATTTGGCAACGAGATTATGAAAAAGCAGTCGCTTATGAAGACAAAATGGATGCCCTAGACGTATCCGAGAATAAGACGGGCTCAGTTAGCGGCTTCATCGACGAAGGAGCAGTGAATGCTGACCAACGAGGTGAGGAGACAGAAAATATTGATTCCGAAGAGCCAATAGAATATGGAGAGGGTCAAAATGAATAGCAAGAAGATTGTCTATGTAGTATTTGCCGTAGCTTCAAGTATTTTTATGATGTCATTCCTTTCTAGAACTACATTCGCTGCAAATCCAGGCTGTACGCCAGGCTATTGTCAGAGTACTGATGACACAAGTGGTACGGGCGGCAATGCGCATGCTTGTGGCGCTGGCGGTTGTAAAGGGGTGATTAATAGCCGCTCTACTGGTTGGGATTCTATTACCGTTACTCAGCCTAATCAGGTTATTCACTCTCCGGCCATTAGCTATGGTAGTATCCAGATTGCTGCACATGATTATACTACTGGTAGCGCAGCCGTAGGCTCTACGTATTATATGTATTCTATCTACGCAGACAGGTCAGGGTATATTACTAAGGATGGTGTCCGTACCTGGGTAAATCAAGGCGAAGTCGTCGCTCGTATCCCGGTAGAGGGCTTAAAGCGTGCTGATGGTACTTACGACCACGCATTTGCCGCACAGTTTAAGGGTTATGGCTATCGTAAGAATGGCTATGGCATTCCAGAGGCCCAGGTCCTTGCTATTTACAAGCAGATGGTTGGTGCTGGCAAGCTACAAGATATTTTGAATAATCCAGATTTTACTGCTTTTGGTGGTCTTGATGGCATGGTGGAAGTCCTCGGCGAGGATGGTGTCAGTCAAATCTTAAAGCAGCTATGTGATGCCGGTTATTGTGACGGCACAACACCTAATGCTCCTAGTGCAAATGTTCCACTTCTTTCCTGCCACGGTGGTTCGCATTATGGCTGGGCAGAGGGAAATGTTAGTGTGGCAAATCTTACTACGGGTGATAACGCTGGTTTCTCTGCCAAAGGAAATACTGTTTGGGCTCGCCCGGGTGATTCAGTCAGATTCATGACTCAGTATTGCTGGGGTGTTGGTGCGGTAGGCGGTAGCCTTGGTAATGCCTCTCGTCCATATGCTATTTTCCCAGGAGGGGCTGCTCGTGCCTTCGGCGCACCAGTAAATGAGGTCTGGTTCTCGCTTTCTGCTTCACAGAATGCCAATTACCTCTTTGGGCGTGATGAGAGAATCATCTCCGGAGGTAGCAACAATAAGAAGAATAATCTTTTAAATCCTCATGCTACCAATATCGGTTCCACCGGTGTGAACTTCACTGATGCTGATGTCGCAAGGACTGGCAATTACGCTTTCACGGTTCTTTCTCCTAGTGAAAAAGGCGAAGATGCCAATAAATACGCCTGTATGATTTACGACTTTGCACCATTCTTTACGCAGTTTAGTTATCAAATTCCAGGCATCGCCACCGGCTCCTGTCCAGCTATTGCTAATAATGGCGGCGTAATGTCTGACGTCTCAAATAGCCCTGGTATTATCTCTCAGACTATCAGGTATAATTACGCCACTGCTTGGCAAATGTGGCGGCATAATCAAACAGGTGGCTGCTACGGCTGTACTCATGAGCCAGAAACTCCGTATAAGGTTAGTGCTAGACTCCATGCCGACAACGGCGACCGTAATGCCCTAGATGAGTTCAATGCCAATGTCCGCGCCAATCCTTTCCAGAGCATGCAGGCCGCCACCTCTGCCGGCGTTAACGACTGGGGGCTTATTAATAAGCACGGCGGCGATACCGCCCTTCACCGCTACGACTGTGATCATAGCGGTTGCGGTTGTCGTGGCTGGATCTATACTTGCTACGGATGTTGTCAAGACTGTGACAGCCAAGGCGTCTGCGTACCTAGCGATTGCACGAAGAGTTGTACTGGTACCGGTGAAGGGAACTGTCACTGCAGTGGTACGAATGGTAAAAACTATTACATGCCAGTCTATGATTACTCCACAGGTATGCAAGATCTAGGGGAAAGAAGTTCTACCGCCAGCGTCAATGTTCCATATAGCTTCCGTACTTCTACTCAGTCCACCATCCAGGCCCCAGACCGTATCTACCTAGGAGAAACCGTCACTTCTAACTTTGTTGTGTCTATTTTGCCTCGTTCAAACACTAACGTCCATAACGGTGAGCCATATGCTACCATCGTAGACGGTGAGATTCGCGCCGTGGAATTTGTGGTGGACTCAAACGACAATATCACTAATATTAGTGGTAGTAGCAATAGTCCTCAGGATCCTTGTGGCTTCTACCAAGGTCAGCTCAGAGTTATTAGCGGCTGCAACACCATTTGGTCACTTTCCGGAGGTTTGAACCCACAGGGTCGTTATTCTGGCTGGACTTATTCTGAGTCAGTAAAGCGTGTAGTCCCTGACATGGATAGATATCCAGTTGGCTCTCGCTATTGTGTGGCAGTTGGCATTTCTCACTCTGACTCCCATGAGCAGCCAGATAGTGATCCAGTCTCCGGCATGAGCCACTTCTCTAACTGGCGTATCTCTGGCGCTTCTTGCCGCACCATTGCCAAAAAACCTAATTTCCAGGTCTGGAATGGCTATTTCTACACTAACGGAGAAATAGATACTAGCCTCACGCGCAAACATGTTGGCGTTGATCTTGGTGGCAGTAGCGACCCAACCGGACTCTTTGGCTCCTGGGATGAGTACTACGTCATCGCTAATAAAGAAATTGAAGGCTTCTCTTCTGGTGCAGGACTCGGCTATTATGGTAAAGAGCGTAATACTTCTCTTGGTCTGATGGGTGGTAACAGCCCAAATACCGATCTTTGTGATCTCTCAAAAATGACTATTTCTAATAGCAATTGTATCGATTCCGATGTTGGAAGTACTGGTTGGGCCAGTGTCTATAAGAACATGGATACAATATTGCAGCGTCTCTACTCTCGTTATACTAACCCATCTGCCACCAACGGCGTGACGCATTTACCTAATGGTGCAGTATATGTCAACTACAACGGCAATTTGAGAACTAGCGACATTAGAAATCTTAGCGGCGCTAATTCACCAGCCATTACCAATACTGACTTTACCAGTTCCTTTATTCGCCAAACCAAGAGTAACATCAATAGCGAGAGTGAGCAAACTACTTCCAATTACGCCAGCAACACCCTTGTTATTTATGTTACCGGTAAACTAACTATCGATACCAATATCTGTACTGGTAGTGGCAATTGTAGCGTTGGTAATAACGCTAGCAGTCTTACTCTCCAAGGCAGAAACAGCGACTATTATACTAATATATTTAGCATCCCACAAATCATTATTATTGCTAAGGGTGGCATTGATATTACCAGGAGTGCTAATCAAATAGATGCCTGGCTCATTACTGACGGTACTGTTGACACCTGCGTTGAGTTCAAGCGAGGAAGTGGCTCTATTGATAGCTGTCCGAACCAACTTATCGTTAATGGTCCAGTGGTTGCTACTTCTCTCAAACTGAATCGTACCGCTGGTGCAAACCCAGGACCGGGCACTAATGATCGTCCAAACTATGGCGTAAGTAGCGTCCTTCATGAAAATATTGCCAACGACGGTTCCATTACCCCAGGAGAAATCTTCAATCTTCGTCCAGATACCTTGTATTGGGCCTATGGCCAGTCGCAGCGTTTCTCTCAGGCCAACGTTACCTATACTCGCGAGCTCGCGCCTAGATACTAAGGAGATTTAGGTGGAAAGGCTTTATCAAAAAACTAATCAAAAAGTTAGGTCAACACATTCTGCGTTTACCTTAGTTGAGGTTGCACTAGTGATTGCCATTTCTAGCTTAATGCTACTGGCGTTTATTGGCAGCGTTGCTGGGCGTATCGGCGCACAACGTTATCGGGATGCCACCAATAGCTTTGCTGATTTTATCCGTACAGTCTATTCAGAAGTAATTAACGTAGAAAACTCTCGACTCGGGCAAATCAAACTGCAAAATGAGTATTGCACTCTCGCTGGCCAAACGGCTTGGCTTGATAACAATATTAACAAAAACGACAATAATCCAGAAAGTTATCCCGGTCGGTCTGGCTGTGCCATCTATGGCAAGCTAATCTCTTTTGGTGAGGACGACAAGGAAGAAATTTATGTCTATGACGTTATTGGTAAGGCTTCGGATTTTACTAATCCTATTGTCGGTGCGGCCACTACCATTGATGAACTTCGCGTAGTCTATTCTGACGTTCTAGCTCTTGTCCCAAACAACGGTAGTGACGATAATTCACTTGTCTCATTATCGACCGCTGCCCTCTCTAATTCCTATACTCCTCAATGGGGTTCGCGAGCAGAAAACCCAGACGGCAGCCCTTTCCATGCCTCCGTGCTCATTGTCCGTGCACCATCAACTGGCGCAGTCCGGACTTTCTACCTGAGCCGGACCTTGCCATTCCACGAGCTGCTAGACAATCACGATTATCATGATTTATCCTATACTAAGAACACCATTCAGCGTGTCTCCGACGCTGTTAAAAACAAGCGCGCGGATCTCGCGCAGTATCTTCACCAAACCGATCCTGCTGACAGCAGCCAAGCTTTTGTCATGCAAGACATAGATTTTTGCGTCGCATCTGGTAATATTTTCTCTGGTTTCACCCGCAACAATATTCGCATTAAATCCGACGGCCACAACTCTACTGCCGTAGAATTTGTTGAGTCTGATCTTCCCGCAGACCAAGGAGGCAACCGATGCCGCGTGTAAAAATCATATTCAAAAAAGGTGATACCTTAGTAGAAGTAGCATTTGCTATTGCCGTTTTTGCATTAGTTTCAATTATTTCTGTCACGGTAATGAACGCCGGACTGAACACCGCACAGGCTTCACTTGAAGTTACTATGGCTAGAAACGAAATGGATGCCCAAGCAGAAGCCATTCGGTTTATTCATAATGCGTTTACCCTAGAAAGGGAAGAAGTCGTAGAAAACCAGCAGTACCGCGAGCTTTGGTATAAGCTTAGCCGGGATAGTAGAAGTGGTGCAGAACCAGGCATGGCTATTGATGCTACCGCCCTCCCAGAACTTTCAGTCTCCTCCTGTTCGGAAATTTATGATCGGAGTAACGCCAAGAGTATCTTTAATAGTAACCTGGTTGCTTTTGTCATGAATACTCGCGTAATTGATCCAGAAGATCGGACTTTTAACGGCGGGACCAAGGATCTAAATAACATGATTGTCTCTACTAGAAACTCTCGGGCCGAAGAAATTTTCACTCCGACTGTTTTGTATCCACGACTCATTTTCTCCAATACCCCAGTCTCGGGCGCTTCTATCAGCAACACAAACTCAGACACGGAACTTTCTGAATCCAGTGAATATCGTTATGTTGCCAGAGCAGAAGGTCTCTGGGTCATCGCCGTCAAAGACCAGACTAAGAGCAGCGTTACCGGCAATCTGATCCCAGAGTTCTATGATTTCCATATTCGCACTTGCTGGTATGGCCCAGGTCGCACCCGTCCTAGCACAATTGGCACAATTATCCGCTTGTATAATCCAGAATTAATCGAAAGGATTGAAAGATGAAACATCGTCACGGTTTTACCATCATTGAACTAAGTCTGTCCATTGCCTTCATTTCTACCTTGCTACTTCTACTCTCTTTCCTTATTATCCAAATGACCTCTATTTACCAAAAAACCCTCTCCGTTAAAGCGGTCAACGCCACTGGTAGGGAATTAATTGACCAGTTTTCCCGCAATTTATCCGCCGCCACCCTGATTAGTACCAGTACTAAGTGTTCTCTTATCGCAGATGGCTATAAAGATGCTTGCACGAGAGACAATGCATTCAAATTGATTTATCACCAATACGAGAGCGAAAATTTTGAGGTGTCAGGTCAAGATTTAGTTGACCCAGTCCCGACTAGCGGTATTTTCTGTACCGGTTTATATACATATATATGGAACACCGGGTATGTTTTGAACTCTCGTAATCGAGGCGCGTCTACCTATCGGGCAAGGGTTAGATATTCTGTTGATGGCAATAATGTCGAGCGTGACGATTTCCGTCTACTCCGTGTCTTTAATCCTCTTGGCAATCTCTGTAATGCTAATATTAATGGCTCCGCATACACTTATCGAACAGACCCAGCCAATATCACCTATGACCTTCCTGCTGGTGAGGAACCAGAGGAACTCATTAGCACTGCCGAGGCAGAGTTGGCATTATATGACCTTCGTATTTTCCATCCCGCCAGACATATCTATTCTGGGCAGGCTTATTATTCTGGCACCTTTATTCTTGGAACGTTGCAAGGCCAAATCGACATTCAGGCTAACGGTGATTATTGCAAAGCTCCACCGGCTGACAGTCTCGGTGAGTTCGCATATTGTGCAATTAATAAATTTAATTTCGCCTCACAGGCAACAGGAGTAACAGATGACTAAACATTATACTAAAACAAAATCCGGTGCGGTATCCTTCTATATTGTAATATTCCTTACGCTAATTTTTGGCGTAATCACGTTAAGTTTTGTCCGCATTGTCATTAATGAAGCCAACGAGTCCTCCAATACTGACTTGTATAATTCTGCCTATGACTCCGCTCTTGCCGGCATCGAGGACGCCAAAATTGCGCTCATTAAGTATCATGACTGCATTTCGCAGGGTGCCGTCGCCAACGCGGCCGCTGCTCAAAATACTTGTCCGCGCATTGTCTACGATATGGAAGATGCTATTGCTAAAAATTCTTGTGACGTAGTCCAGCGCGTGCTTGCCCGTGATCAAGAAGGTGTTGATGATGCCGCTGCCAATCCTGATGGCCAGCGTGATGTCATTGTTCAGGAAACCCAAAGCATTACGAGCGATGGTAACGCCTCCGAAATGGAGCAGGCCTATACTTGTGTCAAAATTACTGAGGAAAATGACGATTATTTGACTACGCTCGACGCTTCTAGCGATACACGCATTATCCCGCTTCACTCTGCCGACCTTCAAGCTGCAAGGGCCATAGAAATTAAATGGTATTCTGCTGCCAATGGTACCAGTTATAATTTCATGGGTGACGGCAATATGATATTACAGCGCAACAGAAGCAACAGCTATACTCCACCAGTACTTGCAGTTGATCTTTTCCAAAGTGACACTAACGGCGATGGCGTGTGCGGCGGCGGTTACGACTCACTTACGCCATGCTTTTCCGTCGGCGAGCTCAGTGTAAACAATAATAACAGCTCTGGTACCGACCACGCTGTCTTGTTATTCCGCCCTAAATCCGGAAATGATAGGAATTTTATTAGTGCAGCCACAGTCCTAGACCATTCCGACAAGCATGATAACGGGCCAATTTCTGTCCAGTGTAATTCTAATGGTGATTACGCTTGTACTGCTACAATCGAAATTCCACCCACATTCAGAAATACCACCCCAGCTACTGCTACCAGCTTCCTTAAAATCGCCTCTCCATATGGTCGTCCAGATGCCGATG
Organism: Candidatus Saccharimonadota bacterium; assembly: GCA_017405245.1. Lineage (GTDB taxonomy): Bacteria > Patescibacteriota > Saccharimonadia > Saccharimonadales > Saccharimonadaceae > Nanosyncoccus. The sequence continues at coordinate 38,126 of JAFRAU010000002.1, read as the reverse complement.
TCTCCGTCAGACTCTGTACTGGCATAGAGAATAATGCATGTAATGGCTATACTAAGTTGACTGGTGTCCAGGCCGCAATTGATTCTACTGGTCGCGCTAATGATCTTTATCGTCGCGTAGAAGTTCGCGTGGAGCTAGTTGACCTATACTACCCATATCCAGAAGCAGCGGTATTCCTAAATGGCGAAGATGCAACTGATAAGAATTTCTTCGTCACCAGAAACTGCCGCGCAGCAGATAACGGTGCTCCTCGCGGCTGTGATAATAGTGGTGACGTCTAAAATCTAGATAGTACTAAACTTCTTGCATACGTAGACAATAGCTTTTTTATAGTGCAAAGTTTAATCCCACAAAAATGGCGCCACTATTGGGGGGAATAAATGGCGCCATTGTTGCCTACTATACTTGGTGGCGGGGGTTGGATTTGAACCAACGACCTTTTGGTTATGAGCCAAACGAGCTACCAGGCTGCTCTACCCCGCGACGCTTTCAGGAAAGACAGCTTGTTTGGCTCTGAGCCGTCAAGACTCGGAACTACCAGGCTGCTCTACCCCGCGATATAATAAGAATACTAAGCTAAAAACTAGCTCTACTCACAAGTGTAGCAAATTTTTTGTTTTTTGTCAAGAGACCAAACTTTTTGCCGCTAGCCGCACCAGCTCCGTCCAAGAAGACGCCGAATGTGGTGTACTTGCAATCTGTACTAGTGGTAGATTGTGCCTGATAGCTAGCGCTACTTCTTGCAAGACATCTTCCGCTTCTGGACAAACCGCCGTTGCTCCGAGGACTTTCCCATCCTTATCGGCTAGCAACTTCAAAAACCCAATTCGATTATCTTGCGTAATCGCTGCTCTGACGGCTGAAAGTGGCACTAGCACTTTTCGATATTTTTTACTGCGTTTCGCAAGATCATCTTCCGTTAGTCCAACAGTCGCTATTTGCGGATCGGTATCAACTGTTCGCATGAATCCGTCAAAATTTACATAAGTTTTAGTTCTTCCCACCATGTTAGAAACCGCTATTTCAGCAGTGTAGATTGCCTTCTCCGTAGAGCTGCTGCCACCTATTACATCACCGGCAGCAAAAATATTCCTGGATGAGGTTTGCAAGGTTTTGTCTACTACGATACCTGTCTTGTCAAAACTGACACCAGCATTTGCTAGACCAATATCAGTCGCAGGCTTAGATCCAGTTGCAAGTACAATGGTGTCAATTTTAACTGCTCTTTCTTGTCCATTTCGCATAAAGATTACTTTTGAACCAGTTTTATCCTTTTCTAGTGCGATAACCCTAGTCTTGGTAAACACTTTTATTCCGAGCCGCTTTGTAAAGTACTGTTCAACTACTTGTCCCACTTCCTCATCTTCTTTGGGCAGTAATCTGCTAGCTAGCTCCACTATTACTACTTTTGCTCCTAGTTCAGCATAGTATTGCGCAATTTCTAGACCGCTCGCACCACCGCCTACAACCAGTGCGGCTTTTGGCGGGCGCGCAATATTAAGCGCGGTCTCAGGCGTTAAAAATTTTACAATATCAGTTCCAGATATACCATTATAATCTGGCTCCGCACCAGTCGTGATTAGAAATTTTCCCGCCGAAATCTTTCCATCTCCCACCGCCACATCGTATTGACTAACGAAATGAGCTTTTCCTTTGAGACATGTAATACCAAGATCTTCTAATTCCTTCTTTTTTGGTATAGTTTTTGCCAGTATTTTGTCACGCCAATGTAAAACCGTCGGATAATTGTACCGCAAATTAGCCCCCGAAATTCCATATTTTGTCCCAGCAACCGCTCTGGCATACAGGTGGGAAAAAGAAAACAACGTTTTTGCCGGTACGTCACGCGAATATTCGCCAGCCCCACCCCACTGATTTTGCTCTATAAGTGCTACTTTTCTTTTTGCACGTGCAAGTTTTTTTGCCGCCGTAATACCAGCCACGCCGCCACCTACAATAATATATTCAAAGTCAAATCTCTTTCCCATAATCTTCTCTCTTAAATTATTTTACCACGATTTTTATAAATAAACGCTAAGTCTGCGTTATATTTCGAAATATCCTTCGAAATTTGGCCGTCAATATCTCGCCTCGTTACTTCCGTACGCTCATTTGCCCAGTCAGATACCTTTCTTGCTACTATCTTAACGTAAATTTTTGCCTCATCCTGCTCTATTCCAAGCGACTTAGCTTCACGTAAAATATCTTTTACAAGCTCCGATTCGGATACTGCTATATTCCTTATCGCTCTTGCTTTAATCTTTTCCGCTTTTGCTAAATCTTTTGTCGCTTGTGCTATTTTTCTTTCCGTTTGTGCTTTTTTCTGAATTGCTTTTGCTTTATTTTTTAATGCTTTTGCTTTGCTTACAAACATTCTAAACTGCTCCAATTACCTTAAATGCTAACACAAAAATCGCCAGAACAAAGAATCCAAGCCCAGAAATGACCCGCAGGAAATTTTTATTTTTAAGACGCCATTTTTGGATATCTACAATTGTCTGTCCTTTACGTACTGCTACGCGCATAATTATAATTGGCAGCACCGATAAAAGCGTATAAATCGCTACCATTAAGATTTGCAGGCCGGTTGGTAAGGCCAAAATGCTATTTGCAGCCACTATCACTAAAATCATTGTAAACGGAGCTTCCGCAAAACAAGCTAGCATCCCCAGTGCAAAACTTTCCGTATTACTTTCTGTCAGTTCTGCACGCTTATTGATAAAATTAGCCACCGATTTTGGCAACCATAATTCGGTACTCTTACCCCACTTGTAGTAAAATGCCCATACAGAAATTGCCAGTGCAACTAGTATCCCAACTACAATCGTCAGAATCGCTGGATTCATCTGTCCCTGGAATATGACAAAAATTATGAAACTAGCTGCCGATACCGCCAGTGCCGTCAAAAAAGCGTTTCCAAAAATATAATTTGTTACAAGCTCTCTTGTTTTCCTTTTGACGTGTTTACCTAAACTTGCATGATAAAGCAAAAGCAATGCCCCTATTCCTAGCTGCAAAGTGGCATGTACAAAACCAGTCAGCAACACAATGAACAAATCTGACCTAATCATAATCATATTATATCACGCTAATGCTAAACATACAAAAAGCATGGCCTAACTCAATCCATCGCCAGTACTTTCTGCATAATAGTTATGCTAAATGCACACGACACTCTTATGTTGTAAATTTTACAACAGCGCTTTCTATGTCTGTAAAAGTCCTGGAATTTCCATCAAAATATCATGCTTATGCTTGCCAAAAAAATCGCGTCCGTGATAGGCTGAGGCTATGAGAAACTTAAAAACAATATTTGTCACAATACTTGTGCAGCCTCTTGTATTGTTTTTAGGACCAGTAGCTTCATTCGCTGCTGAACCCATAAGTAACTCTGTGTCTGGTATCATTCCCGCCAGCGACTCAGCGTTAGATGCTACCACCCTAGGTAGCTCAATATTAAGCACCAGCTCTACCGGTGGTCTACATCCTGATACCGCATCTCCACCTATTGCCATCCAGGCCATAAATCCAGGCTACACTACTGATGCTGGCAAAAACTCCGGTGAGCTAATTGAACTTATCAAGCTTACGGAAGAAGATTTTGATCTTAGCGATATTTCTATCATCTATATTTCAAAACCTAGTACGGCTGGCGCAGAGGGAAAAGCCACTACGCTTTACCAATTTCCCAAAGGAAGCAGATTTATTGGCGACTCAATCCTTTTACGCTATCAATCCGCCCCAGAAGCGATTACCGAAGCACAAGATTTAGTTTATGACACTTCGCTCGCTATGACCGGTTCACTTGTCATCACCTATCCAGACGGTGACACGCTGAACTCGGTTTGCTGGCTAGGAGGTGCAAACTGCCTTCCGATTTTTTCTACGACAGTTAAATCTCGCTCTTATACTACCATTGTTCGAGATTCAGAATCTGGTGAGTACTTTCATAAGGATTCTTACACGCCCGTATACGACCCGCTCTCCCCAGGTCTCTATTTGCCACCAGAATCTTCTATCCCATCATCAGACACACCAATAGCGAGCGATGATGCGTCAAAAACGCCGAATGAATCTCGTTCGTTAGAGCCGCAATGTGCCGGAATAATCTTTTCGGAAATATATAGTTACTATGACGAGGATCCATCAGAACAATTTATCGAATTATTTAATCCTACGGACGGCAACATTCCCCTACTCGGCTGTCAGCTAAGATACAAAAACAAAATGTATCCACTAGTAAGCTCTGCCTTCACCTTGGCCCCATCTGATTATTATGTATACCTTCCAAACCCCACTTTTCGCTTAACTAAAAATCCCAATACCGAAAATACTATCGAACTGATTGATATCGATGGGCAGGCCGTCGCCTCTGTCGTATACCCGCACGGTCAAAAGAAACTGGCATCCTTCGCCCTAATGGGTTACAATCCAGATGGTACGGAAATTTGGGAACTCTCGTTTGCCTTAACTCCGGGTCTACCTAATCAATATCAACAATTTAAATCTTGTCCAGAAGGAAAAGTCATCAATGAAGCCACTGGTAATTGTGTCAAGGCCGCTACGGTGAGCTCCGCCATTAGTGATTGCCCAGCTGGCAAGTATCGTAATCCTGCCACAGGTCGTTGCAAATCCCTATCTAGCTCTGATTCGTCAGAATTGGCTCCATGTAAAGAAGGCTACGAAAGAAATCCAGAGACCAATCGCTGCCGCAAAGTTAAAGAAAATTCCGGCGCCGACTATCCCGCCGTACCAGTTACTGGCATTGAAGAACAATCTACCTTTATCGCTCTCTGGGCCATACTAGTAGCAGTGGTGCTTGGTGTCGCCTATGCTATTTTTCAATTCCGTAAAGAAATCAATTACTTCTTCCGTAAAATTTTTAGCAAGTTTCGCCACTAGTAAATTTTAAGCATAAGATATATAATATATTTAATATGTTTGTGGTCGACTTAATACAGTGGTGGTATTTTCGCGGATGGGGAGTATATCTTGCCAGTCTCAAAACTAAGTTAGGTGACACTTTGGATTTTTTCTCAATCGGGCAGCTTTTTAGAACCCTTTTCATGCCATATCGCCAAATCTCCGCCGGCAGCACTGAGCTAGGTGGGCCAAGTGCATTTTTCGACCGTCTTATCTCTCGACTAGTTGGGACCTTCACTAGATTATTCATCATCATCTTTGGTGGCTTTCTTATTATATTAGAAGCAATTTTAGGGGTGTGCCTTGCCATTATCTGGCCACTTATTCCGCTGCTACCAATCTTAGGCATCGCACTTACTGTAATGGGGATTCGACTATGAACAACACCGTGGAAGCTTTTGACTACAATAGTTTACGAGCTCGTGAGGCGCGTCTAGGCAAGAAGTTAAATAACAAAGTTTTGCAAACAGTAATTTTAACTTTAATCTTAATCTCTATAATTGTAGGCGTATTTTTAACGCTGATTCACTCGTTTTGGTGCTGGTTGTGTTTTTCTTTGGCGATTTTTCTTGGCATGTTGATTTTTTGGATTAAATGCGAACTTGTTTCTGTACCAGTTGGCAGGACTGAACGCTTGAACGATGTTTTGTCAAACGACGTTCTTGCAAATCTTCCCAGAAATCCCAAAACAAAAGACCTCGCTAGCCTCGTTAAACACACCAGTAGCGGCAAATTTTTAAATGTTCGTTACGGCATTTCCAGTAACATGTTGGAAAATATTGCGGCCAGCTTGCCAGAAAACCCCGCACCTATTTTTGCCACTGCGCTTAAAATCAAGCAGGGCACGGACTCGGAAGAAATCCACGGTGCCATTATTGCCGTTTCCATCATCGCTAATCTAGAAGGCAGCGACTACCTTCTTCATCAAATGAAATTAGAAATGGTAGATTTGCTAGATGGTATTGTCTGGTTTAATTATCTAAACGGCCTAGTAAAAAGCATAGGTAAAAAGCGCCATAGCGGCGGCATTGCAAGAGATTTGAGCTTTGGTTATATCCCGACCTTACAACGTTTTAGTATCAATATTTCCAAGGTTCGCGAGGGATCCATGAAAACTCAGATTCATTTACCTACACACAAAGAAATATTGTCAAAAATGTTTCAAGTTTTCACGAGCGGAGGTCGACAAAACGTTGCACTTATCGGTCCAGAAGGTAGCGGGCGTTCAACTATTGTGAATGCTCTTGCAGAAGAACTACTAGACGCCGATAGTAAACTACCAAATTCTCTTAAATTCCGCCAAGTATTCAAACTAGATGCAGCTGCTTTAATCAGTGCCGCACCAGAGCGTGGCGAGCTAGAAGGCTTAGTCATGCATATCTTAGGCGAGGCCTACGCAGCCAAAAATATCATTATTTGGCTAGAAAATGCTGAACTTTTTTTTGAAGATGGAGTTGGCTCGGTTGATCTTTCCAACGTGCTTTTGCCAATTATTGAAGCAGGGAAACTACGCATTATTATGACAATGGACCGCCAAAAATTCTTAGAAATCTCTGCTAAAAAAGCTACGCTCACAAATTCCTTGAATAAAATCATGGTTCCACCGGCCAATGAACAGGAAACTATGAAGGTCATGCAGGATCAAGTCCCGTTCCTAGAATATCAGCATAAGGTCTCTTATACGATTTGGGCCTTAAAGGAAGCCTATCGATTAAGCGAACGTTACGTTCACGATTTAGAAATGCCCGGACGCGCAGTGGCCTTACTTGATGCTGCGGGAAACTATGCCGAAAATATGTTAGTTACAGCAACTAGCGTTCGTCAGGCCATTGAAAAAACAGAAGGTGTTAAAGTCAGTCTTGCCGAAAATGACCACGATAAATCTAAATTACTAAATCTCGAAACTCTCATCCATGAACGTATGATTGATCAAGAAGATGCCGTTAAAACCATTTCCGATGCACTTCGCCGAGCGGCGGCCGGCGTCAGAAATGAGCGTCGCCCCATTGGCACTTTTCTATTTCTTGGTCCAACTGGTGTTGGCAAAACCGAACTAGCCAAGGCACTGTCCGAGGTTTATTTTAGTGGCGAGAATCATATTATTCGCCTAGATTTAAATGAGTTTGTAGAGGCTAGCGACGTCTCTCGTCTAATTGCCGATCCCACAGAAGATGAATTTAGTCTAACTGCGCAGGTTATGAAACAGCCTTTCTCAGTTGTTTTGCTCGACGAGATTGAAAAAGCACATCCTAAGGTTCTCACTACTCTCTTGCAAATGTTAGACGAGGGTATCTTGCGTGATGCCAGAAACAAAGAAGTTTCTTTCCGCGACACTATCATAATTGCCACTAGTAATGCTGGTGCCAATCGGATTCGAGAATACGTTAAGTCAGGCACTAACTTAACTTCCGCCAAAGAAGATTTCCTTAATTGGCTGATGTCAACTAATGAATTTAAGCCAGAATTTCTTAATCGTTTTGACGAGATTTGTCTATTTAAGCCACTTTCACCGGCAGACTGTCTCAAAATTATAGATTTAATTATCGAGGGCGTAAATAAGACTCTCGCTCCACAAAAAATTTCCGTCGCGTTAGACGAAGGTGCCAAGCAATTACTTGTCGAGAGGGGCTACGATCCAGAGTTGGGTGCCCGTCCAATGAAACGCATTGTTCAGAAAAGTGTAGAAAACATCGTTGCAAAATCTGTTCTTTCTAATGAAACCTCTTCCGGAGCGGAAATACTAATAAACAGAAGTATGATTGAAAATGAACTAACATAAAAACAAAAAGGGAGATAAAATGAGTCACGTTACCAGTATTTTGAAGCTAGATAATTCTGAGGCGAAAAATTTTTTTCTAAGAAGTCACAGCTATTTCAGTAGTGTCCTGCCGGAGTATTTCAATTTTACTAAGCTCTTAAAATCTATCGAAAAACAATCAGGCGGTCATCCCATATTGCCACTAGCCAGTATAGATAGTCCTATCCACTATGATAGCGTCAACTACACTATCTATAATAATAAATCCGGAGGTGTTACCTGGCGCCCACTGCAACTCATTCACCCAGTTCTTTATATTAATTTAGTCAACATTGTCACATCTTACGATAATTGGCGGGAGCTTAAAAACCGTATTGCATTCTTTGAAAGAAACGAGAATATTTGTACAGAATCCATACCGATAGTCTCAAAAACATCTCGTCCGCAAGACGAAATCATGATTACTAATTGGTACCATCATGTTGAACAAAGAACCTTAGAGCTAGCTCTCGACTACAAATACATGGCCCAGGCCGATATTGCGAATTGCTACAAAGACTTCCAGTTTCGACTAATTCCTTGGGTTTTACATCAAAGAGCAGAAGTCATTGCCCACCCAAATCTCTTAACGGCTGGCCGCCAAATCGAACTTGCATTAACCGAGATGAGCTATGGCCGGACGAGCGGCTTACCACAAAGTGGCGAACTCACTAATTTCCTTGCAGAAATCATTTTATGTTTTATTGATAGTGAATTAACCTATGCACTCCAAGAAAAGCATACCTTCGCCTACCACATTATTCGCTACCGTGACGATTATCGGATTTTTGCTAACGATAAAGAAACCTTAGGTATAATTTTGAAGGACCTAAACGACATTTTAATACGCTTAGGCTTATGCCTAAATGATAATAAGACTTTCATTGTGGACGATATTATTACTTATGCTTTTAAGAAGGATAAGTACTATGTGCTCTCAAAACGCTTAGGTTTATATTACCAACCGGAACTACATGACATTTTTCACCACAATTTGGAAAAAGAGTTTTTGGCTATACGTGAACATAATAAGAATTATCCGCAGTCTGGCAGTGTAGCTAGAATCCTATCTGAAATTTATGAGAAACAAATTTTTGACTTAGACCATTCGCCAGACGAAGCCCTCCAAATGATTGCAATTATTACGGATATGATGAAGCTTAGCCCGCGACTTTATTGCATCGGAACTGCGATTATTAGCAAATTAATGATTGACTTTACCAAGTCAGAAAAACTAAGTGTCGTAGAAAAAATTATGTCTAAATTCAAAAACATACCCAACACGGAGTTTTTAGAAATTTGGATGCAGCGACTTACTTTAAACATTAGTCCTACTATATTGTATCAGTCCAAGCTTTGTCAGAAAGTTTACCGTGGGGAACAAGTAAAAATCTGGAATTCTACCTGGCTGAAAGATGAATTTATTGAAGATATTATTTCTGAATCAAAGCTTGCTAGTGTCACTCCCGCCATTCCGCCCGGAACAGCTAGGCTCTTCTCCTTTGGCGAAGACCGTCGCTAAATGTTCTAAATTGTGCTAATATATATATTATGAAACCACAAACTACTATTAAAAATTTTCTCAAATACGGTATCCTGATAACCGGCGCCGTTTTAGCAATCATGCATTTTATTCCAGCTCTGTCAGAGTCCTTCCCAAAAATTTGGAGCTATCTTGCCACTATGGCTCTTCCTTTTGGTATGGACGTGCTCCGCTTTCTTGGTCTCAAAATCTCAAAGCGTTTTGAGATTGCCTACCTACTTTTTATTATCCCAGCTATGATTCTTGGTATTGATCTTGATATTTACAAGATTTTTTATCCTTTCGATAAAATCGTGCACTGTCTTTCTGGGGTTCTCGCCGCCTTTGGCGCTCGCGAAATTATCGAGCAGGCTTCTGGCAAGCCAGATCAAGCTTGGTTCAGAGCCCTCTTTTCCATTTGTTTTGTAGCCTTTACGGCTGCTGTGTGGGAATGTTTTGAGTTTTCTTGCGACCAAATCGCTGGTCAGCATATGCAGGAGTTAATCGCCCCAGGTTTATCTGATACTATGTGGGACATCATTGTGGCACTTATTGGCGGTGTTGTCGGTACTGTCCTTGCTTTCCCGGCAAAACGTATTAATAATACTAAAAATTAACAATTTACGAAAGTCCAGGACACCCTGTCTCAAAATGGTTAAAATTCCTCTAAAATAGCTACTTTTTGCCCAAAAATCTTTATTCAACCCCTGTATTAGCACTCTTGACACAATAGTGCTAATTTGCTACAATAGAACTAAGAATTAGCAGTCGCACATAGAGAGTGCTAGAATAGAAAGGAGCTAGCCACTAGCTGCTAACATTCAAGAAGTATTAGATTAAAATTATAAAGAAAGGAATAATAATGAGCAAAATTATCGGTATTGACCTTGGTACAACCAACTCCGCATTCGCCTACATGGTTGCCGGAAAACCAGAGGTCATCACTAATGCAGAAGGGGATCGCACCACGCCTAGTGTCGTCGCCGTTACTAAAAAAGGCGAGCGCCTAGTCGGTAAAGTCGCCCAGCGTCAACGTGTCACTAACCCAAAAAATACTATCTATGGCATTAAACGTTTGATTGGCCGCAAATTCGAGGACAAGGAAGTTCAGCGCGACCTCGACATCATGCCATATAAGATTGTCAAAAAGGGCACCGCAGTTGCCGTAGAGATGGATGGGAAGACTTATACTCCGGAAGAAATTTCCGCTATGATTCTTTCTAAGATTAAAGCTGACGCCGAGGCATTTTTAGGCGAGAAAGTCACCGAGGCTATTATTACTGTACCAGCTTACTTTGACGACTCGCAACGCCAGGCTACTAAGGATGCCGGTAAGATTGCCGGACTAGAAGTCAAGCGTATTATTAATGAGCCTACTGCTGCTGCCTTGGCCTATGGTCTAGAAAATAAGAAAGACGAGCAGATTGCCGTCTTTGACCTGGGTGGCGGTACCTTCGATGTTTCCATTTTGGAATTAGGCGATGGCGTCTTCGAGGTTAAGTCTACTAATGGCGATACTCACCTTGGTGGCGAGGACTTTGATAACATCATCGTAAACTATCTACTTGATGAGTTCAAGAAAGAATCTGGTATCGACATTCGTGATGATGCTGCCGCCATGCAACGCATTAAGGACGAGGCCGAAAAAGCTAAAAAAGAATTGTCCAGCGCTACTTCCACTGACATTAATTTGCCATTCCTCACGGCTGATGCCGATGGTCCAAAACACTTTGAGCACACCTTGACTCGCGCCAAGCTAGAAGAATTGGTCGCACCACTCCTAGATCGTTTGTCTGGTCCAGTTGAGAAGGCTCTAAAAGATGCCAAGCTTAAAGCTTCCGATATTAACGAAGTCGTTATGGTCGGTGGTATGACTAGAATGCCGGCTGTCGTTGAGAAAGTCAAATCCATTTTTGGCAAAGACCCAATGCAGGGTGTTAACCCAGACGAGGTCGTAGCTGTCGGTGCTGCTATTCAGGGTGGCGTGTTGCAAGGTGATGTGAAAGACGTCCTCTTGCTTGATGTTACCCCACTTTCTCTTGGTATTGAGACTATGGGCGGTGTCTCTACTAAACTTATTGATAGAAACACCACTATCCCTACCTCCAAGTCCGAGGTCTTTTCTACGGCCGCCGATAATCAACCACAGGTAGAAATTCACGTTCTCCAAGGTGAACGTGAAATGGCCGCCGATAACAAATCTCTTGGCCGTTTCATTCTAGACGGTATTGCTCCTGCTCCACGTGGTATCCCACAAATTGAAGTTACTTTCAATATTGATGCTAATGGTATTTTGAATGTCACTGCTAAGGACAAAGGAACTGGTAAGGAACAGTCAATTACTATTCAGAACTCCGGCAACATGAGCAAAGAAGACATTGAGAAAGCTCAAAAAGAAGCTGAGGAGCACGCCGAAGAAGACAAGAAGAAGCGCGAAAGTATTGATGCTAAAAACCACCTAGAAAATGCAATCTATCAAGCAGAAAAGATGCCATCCGAGTACAAGGATAAAATTTCCGATGACGACGCTGCTACTATTAAGTCCGCCGTAGAAGATGCCAAGAAAGTCTTAAATGACGCTGATGCTGATAAGGAAGCTTTGGAAAAAGCTGCCAGTGAGCTATCAGAAAAAATTATGCCAATTGGTGCTAAAATGTATCAGGCAGCAGTAAAAGACGGCGAAAAATCTGACGGCAAGGATTCAAAGTCTGACAAATCCTCCGACAAAAAATCCGGTTCCAATGACGAACCAGTCGAGGGCGAAGTCGTCGATAAATAACAAACTACACATGCCCATAATAAACAAAGCTCCGTATGGAGCTTTGTTTATTATTTCCAAGCCTCCGCGTAGGCATCATTAGTCGCATTAATTAACCGTTTAGTTATTACACTTATTTCGCTCTCAGCAAATTTATATTTCACTCCCCACCACCAAATCTCGCCACAAAACTCCCACATGAGATTGCAAAAACTCTTTTCGACTTTTTCTTCTTTTAGACTTCTGGCGCTTCGCTTCGTCCAGTCTTTTATGATTAAGCTCTTAGTTTTTTCCATGATGGTGCAAAGCGGAGCAGCTAATTTTCGAGCCACTATTACGTCGTAGTAGTCCTTATTTTTGGCAACAAAAAATAGCAACTTAGTGTATGTTACTTCTAAGCTACATTTTGTTTGCTCGGCTTCTCGAACTAAGACCTTGATGTCACGATCCATCTTGGTATTCATGTGCCGCATTGCATCATCTAGGTTATGATGATGGTCATAGAATGTGGACTCAAAAACTTTCGCCTCCTGGGCGACTTCTTTCACTTGCAGACTAGCAACGTGCCCGCACTTAATATGTTTGCCGAATACTTTGTCTAGGGCAACTTGGACTTTTAAGTATCTTGCGTCATTCCGGTTCTTTATTCTGTCTCTTGTTGCCATAGCGCCCACCCGGTTTATTTAGTCGTTGTGCTTGCGCTTCTCGCTATGTTTATGATTATTATTGCGATTTAACTTTGCAACCTTGACTTTACAAGTTTTCTTTGCCATTTTATCTTCTTTCCTGATCAAATAATTACTAATATTATAGCACTAGGAAATAGATTTTGTGAAGAACATTTTTAGGCTTTATTTTCCCGTTCTGCTTGGTTTTAGCGTATAATAGAATTAAGTAATTTGACAAATGAACAAAATATAGCATAACCATTTCAAAATATCACCTAAATGGAGGAAACCTCATATGGTAAAGCCAGCAAAAGAAACTATTCACGCAAAAGGATTAGACATTGGAATCTATACTAACGATTTCAAAAATGAGTTTATCTCGCTTACGGACATAGCAAGGTATCAAAATATTGATGACCCGCGTTTTGTCATTCGTAACTGGATGAGAAATAGGGACACTGTTGAATTTCTAGGAATATGGGAAACTCTTTATAACCCAAATTTTAAACGTGCCGAATTCGATACGTTTAGAAGCGAAGCTGGCAAAAATTCTTTCGTAATTTCGCCAGAAAAATGGATTGAGAACACAAATGCGATAGGTATGATTTCAAAACGCGGGCGATATGGTAGTGGCACTTTTGCACATAGCGATATTGCGATGTCTTTTGCGACTTGGATTTCGCCAGAATTCCAACTCTACCTGATGAAAGATTATCGCCGCTTGAAGGAGGATGAAAATTCTCGTTTGTCGCTAAACTGGAACCTGAGCCGTGCCATTGCAAAACTAAACTATCGAATTCACACCGACGCCATCAAAGAAAATTTGCTTCCACCAGAACTTACCAAAGAACAGATTGCTTATACTTACGCTTCCGAAGCAGATTTGTTAAACGTGGCTCTTTTTGGTAAAACCGTCAAGCAGTGGCGAGACGAAAATCCAGAAAAGAAAGGTAATATTAGGGATTATGCTACGATTCATCAGCTGCTAATTCTAGCAAACCTCGAAAGTTATAATGCCATTCTGACATCAAAATATAAGAATCTCGGAGATCGTTTGCCGCTTCTCCGTGAGATGGTGATAAAGCAGATTAAAGCCTTATCTTCTGTTGACCCAGATTTGCCGAAAATGCTTGCTTAAAAATCGGAATGGCTTTTCTATGCTATCCGCAGCAAAAAAGCGCCAAATTGCGCCAATTTATCTGAAATGGTACCGCCGGAGGGACTCGAACCCACGACACCTAGTTCCGAAGACTAGTGCTCTAATCCACTGAGCTACGGCGGCAATAGATATATTATACAACAAAATCACCTAAAAGAAAACCGTCTATCTAAACAGCCCGCGTTTCTTTGCGTTTCTAAATTCTTCCAAAAGTTCCTTTTGTTTTCTAGAAAGATTTTTTGGCGTTTCTACAATCACGGTGACAATATGTGGACCGCGGTCGCCGTCAGCACGGAAGGGAACACCATGCCCGGATAATTTGAATGGCGTGCCGGGCTGCGTGCCCGCAGGAACTTTCATGGTGATAGGACCGTCCACGGTCTGGACTTCGATTTCCGTGCCAAGCGCTGCGTCTACCATGGAGATTTTTTCTTCGGAAAGAATGATGATGCCATCACGTGTAAGATTTTTATCTGGTTTTACATGAACTACTACGTAGAGATCGCCCTTTTGCCCGCCCTCTGTCGGCGCTGGACCACCACGACCTTGCAGGCGGATGCTCATGCCGTCATCAATTCCGGCCGGGATTTTTAATTTGATGCTTTTGCCTTCGATATTGACGGACTTAGTTGTACCAAAAATCGCTTCCTTAAAGTCGAGCGTCACGGATGTGCGATAATCCGCTCCGCGCATTGGTCGATGTCGTCCACCCATGCCGCCGAATCCAAAGAGTGAGCCTAAGATGTCATCTAGTCCACCACCGGCTCCGCCGAAGTCAAAATGAAATTCTTGGCCATTAAAGTTAAAGTTGCCATTTTGGCCAAATGGATTACCAGAAGCACCACCAAACGGATTGCCAGATGACCCACCTACTCCCGCGTGACCAAACTGGTCATAACGCGCCCGCTTTTGCTTGTCAGAAAGCACTTCATGCGCCTCAGAAATCTCCTTAAATTTCTCCTCAGCCTCTTTATTGCCAGGATTTTTATCAGGATGGTATTTAATCGCCAGTTTCCGATAGGCCTTTTTAATCTCATCATCAGATGCGTTTTTTGACACGCCTAAGACTTCATAGTAATCTCTTTTTGTCATATCTCTATTATATATAACTAGCACTCACGTGTCAAGAGTGCTAGAAAAATGATTAATTTGTATATTGCTTTAAAAACTGTAAGTACTGTGATATAATAATAAGTGTTCGAAGTTCTAAATCTATAGTAAGTCTATCTTGATGACATAGGTAAGGAATTGAACCATTTGTGGAGCACTCGCTCCAGTCGGCTCAATCGCTTACTGTAGATAATGGAACTTCGAACACTCCTAGCGGGTGTTCCACTTAGTTTAGAGGCTGCCCTCCTAGGTAAAAACTATTAAATAGGTTATATCAATGGCGGCGTTCGATGAAATAATCAAGAAAAACGGATCCGAGAATCTTATCTCATACAGAAAAACTCTTGTATCTTCAAACGGATCACTTATAAGTGGCTCAATTCCAGAATACATGGATTTGACGACTCGTTCAAAAAATAAAGCCATTTTTGACATTTTATCAGAAAAGGAAATAGATGAGACGACGAGTCCAGAACGACTGGGTGCACTATTTATTAAGAAACCTGGAAAGGCTACACATGACTATGGATTTGTTTTTGATAAAGATGGCACAGAGAAGATCATACGTGAACTGATTGCCGGTAACCAGTTGCAAATCTCAAAAGAACTTTCTTCTTATTTCTATTTTGAAGACGACCAAAAGACCGAATTATGGCATGCCGCAAAAGATGTAACAAAGCGCCGACTTGTTGCGTATGATTTAATGCAATTAAAGAAGAAAACTGATATTCAATACAGAATTCATGGCAGCCGTCTTCACTACCTGACTCTCGGGAAGGTTACCGCCACAATACACGAGCAATCAAAATCCCAAAGAATGTCATTTCCATTATTCTTATTTGATTGTGTCCGTACAGACCATTTGAAGCAGACTGCTGAAATTGAACAATCTGGATTTGTAAATTTCTCACTAGATGAGAAGTATTTTAATTCGGAAATACAGAAAATTACAGGCGGGGTAACAATTGATGCGGACGAAACATTACCTACAAGACTCATTTCCATTAAAAGTAAAATTGAAAAGCTTGAAATACCAAATGTGGAAGATATTCAAGTCGATATCACGTTTAGTATGATAAGTATTGTCACTGGTTTTGAAGCAGAGTATTTAGATAAAGCATGGGAAAAAATATTAGCATGAAAACAACTATCAATCTGCTAGATCCATCTCAAAGACACGCACTAGACGGCGTTTTAGCTAATAAGGAAGACGTCGCCGTTATCTATGGTCCGCCAGGGACCGGTAAATCGCACCTCATCCTCAGCTTACTTTTTGAATTAGCTGTACGCGGAGACAAAGTATTATTCGTAAGTCAAAACACTGAAGCGCTTGACGTTATTATACGCAAATATAAGGAACTCAATGAAGAACTCAGCGTAAACGATTATTCTTTATCTTTTCTCGATTTTTGTTGGTGTTTAAATGATCCAGCGCAGAAGAGAGTGACTTATATTAGGCAGCAAAAGAATCGTATAATGACTAGGCCTATCAATACTCTACCCTATGCTGAGCACGAAGAAGATAACGACATTCCTTATGCGCTAACATATAGAAGGCTTGACAAAAACGAGAACCTAAACGAACAACCGGATAAGATTGGTTTCGATGAGCTATTAGGGAGTTCATTAAGGAACATTCGTCATGGCGACTTAATTAAGGATATTCTACATACTGTTGATGACCAATCGTATAGAGATGCCCTACGTCTTTTAAACGAGTATTCTGACAAGAATAATTTTTTTGCAGATCTTAATAATCCCAAAAATGCCCTGAAATATCTAACGCCAGAGAAGATTGATTACACCTTGCACGATGCAAAAATAATAGCTGAGGACATTTATGAGGCAATTGGCGAAACGATCGGCGTGCACGACATGATTGCCAATGGCGACATGAATGTTAACGATTACCTCAATTTCATATATCAAATTAGTGAATATTCAAAGGTTATTAAACTTGATTATTTTAACGAGTCTGGTGTCAGTATAAAGGATTTAGCTAAGATAGCAAAGAGTCGCCTCTCCGTTGAGGACAGTATAGAAGAAACTACGGAAGTGAGCATCACACCTTCGCTTAGGGACTCAGTATTGCAACAAAAAGAAGATAAAAAAATATTAGAGTTGGATAATCTCGTCGAAATAAAAGACTACAATCAAGTTTTAACAAAAATTAGACAAAACATTAATACCTTAATTTCTATATATAAGATAGATAAAGAAACAAAGCTAAAAAATATTTTCAATTGCGTCTTTGCGGAAATTGATTTTGGGGTGTTTTTAACAAATGATTATGCTGGCTTTTGCGAATTAGGTTACAATGAGTTAGATAAGGTTATCGAGACTACGAAAAGATACATTTCAAAAAATGCATTATCCAGAATTGCCTATAAGATACCAGTAGACGTGGAAGTATTAGATAAAAAGAATATTGGTGTATTTGTTGAGAGTGTTCACTTTCTTGAATTTCTCTCTCTTGTATTAAAAGACACCGGCAGAACAGTGCAAGATATTATTGACAGCAAGAAAGTCAAAGCGAGTTCCATCTCTACGCCGATTGATATTCGCAATTATATTAATAGGGTAGATAAGTATGCAAAGCTTTGCGGAACAGTTCTGTACCTACTTAATGCGAAACTTGACAACATCAACGATTACACTCTTGAAGAGTTGGACAGCTTAGCGGCGCGTCAGATTTCTGATATTAATATTATTTTTGATACACTATCAAAGAATAAGAAGATTGAGTTTGGTTCTATTGCTGATGTGGTATCCACTATCAATAAGAATGTCAACAACAAGAACACGTCAAGAGAACGTGAGAGGCTTGATAATAAATTAGAACCATTCTTAGCTGGCGGTCATGCAGATATAGAAGATAGTTGCAAGGCTATCATAGATCTATCAAAAGAGCAAGTCGATCTAAGAAAACTTCTAGATTCCATCTCTGGCGCAAAGGTCTCCAATGAAATTAAGATAGAATATATCGATAAAATTAAGAATTGTATTATTGAAGCAGAACAGAAAGATTTCTTTTCTCCCGAGTTCTTTACTATTCACTCAGGTGAAAACCTTACTGTATGGAAAAAGCATATATATACACTCGTCGACTACAATCGCCTCGATGAATTTGATACATATATTTCACAGAATAGATTTATCAAAAGTCTCAAAGAAGTCCTTACATCAAAAAATGTTAAAGTTATTGATTCATATATCAACGACGAAAGTATTACTTTTGATGAATTCAGAGAACACTTAACGATGGATATTGTGGGTACAATTTACAGTAATGCACCTGCATCCGTAAGAAAACATATTGATAGCAAATATTTTGCTGATTTTAGAGATAACCATAAAAAACTACGAGTGAGAGAGTATCTATCTGGACTTCAGAAATTGAAGCTAAAATACGAAGATCCAGCAAAGATTCTTAGTTATTATTCGAACTGGGTTCCAGCATCAACAAATATTGAAAAGATACGGAAAAATAGCGAGATGATTACAAATGCTTTTCCAGTAACTATTGCGACTCCTGCCGACGTATCTAAATATATGACTGCAAAGAAAGCTTCATATGACTATGTGATATTCGATGAGGCATCGCAGTTATTGCCAGGCCAAGCCTTACCTTCAATTTATCGCGCCAAAAAAGCAGTAATTGTTGGCGATCCACACCAGATGCCACCTACACTAACTGTATCGTTCGGATTTAATAACGTGTCAGACATAGAAGATGAAGACGATGATACCAGTAACGAACAGAGTATTCTCGATTTGGCAATCAATTTACAACTCGATGCGACATATCATCTTATGACCCATTATCGCTCAGCATCTAATAAGTTGTTTGAACCATCACTAAGAGCAATATATGAAAAAGAAGGCGTCCAACCAATCTTTGAGGCAAAAAGTAACGAAATGCCACTTTATATCGAAGACAACTTAGGTGATGACGACAATAAAAACTTTGCGAGTGTAGCACGTAGAGTAGAATTCTATTTAAATAAAAACAAAAATGCCACTTTCTGCATCTTGTTTTCAAGAAGCGATAAACAAGGTATGTATGGGTTCAAAAAATATCTAGAGCAATCTAATGACACCATTATTTCACAGCTATATGAGAAAGAGAGAGTTCTTATTTCGACTATAACTAATTGCCAGGGCATACAAGGAGATCATACCATTTTATATTTGCCAAGCTACAATTTACCACGCGCTATGTGGTTCTTCAAAGCCACGGCTGGTGCATATAAACGCCTTAACGTTAGTATCACGAGGCAGATACACACCCTAGACATAATCATGGGTGACCCAAAGAGTAAGTGGATTAATGTTTGCCAGGGCTTTTTAAATGATAATAACTGTAACCCCAATCAAAGAAAAAGTGCTGAACTTTTAAACACTTTATTAGTGAATGCCGGTCAAGAGATTGATGAAGAATATCTAGAAAAAAGTCTTGGACCGAATGCGCAGAATATTGACTCTCCACTTACACAACAACTATATGATAGGCTTAATGAGTACTATAACGAACGTCTTGGAAAAGATTTGAAAATATGGTGTGAAGTAGGTTGGAACATGGTAATTCCTGATGCTGAATCCATCGAAAGGAATAATAGGAACGTAGGTTTCAGGATAGACATTGGCATCTATTCTATAAAACACAAACGTTTTATCTTAGGGATAGAAATGGATGGAGCTACATATCATAGTGGATTTAATAAAGAGTTCTCGGATTTACAGAGACAAGAGGTTTTGGAAAAGAAGGGGTGGAATATCTATCGTATTTGGTCAACTAACTGGCTGAAAGATACTGAAAAGGAATTCCAAGGCTTAGTTAAGATTATCGATGAGTACCTTATAGACGAGTATGACGATAAGGACGAGCCAGATGATACTGATCGGGGAGATGGTGAAGAGAATCTGTTTGACAGAGAGAATGAAAGTCAAAATAACGATTTTAATAATGCTTCAAAGATAGTTGCTAAGGATTGGCTATTAAATAATCCGAAAAATGACGTTGCCTATCGCCCGAGCGACTTATTTCGAGCGAATAAATATGAAGATGAACTTGTCTTGGCCATGGAAGATTGTATGAACAATGGCAAACCAATAGAGATGAAATATTCAAACACGCAGCTTAGCGACAGTCAAAAAGCCATAACACCTTACCAAACAATCTATATTAAAGATATAGATAAAAAGAGCAGGTTTTTCCTGGGTAGCTTCTCCTTGTTAAGTAGTCCTTATCGTATAAAAATAGCTGACGTTTTTGCTTATAAAAAAAGTCCAGTAGAAAAGTCAAAGAAAGACGAAGAATCAAATGATGCTAGCAACCCATTAGAAACCTCAGCTCCTGAGGGCGAAGAAATAGTAAATGAAGAATTACTATCATTTTATTTAGGAAAAAATATTGGTGAACAAATATCTTTTAGATATCAAGCAAGTAAACCTGGCAGTGACAAAAAATGGAGGAACTTAGAGTTAGTCAGATATACGGATGATCACTTTTGGTGTAAAGATTTAGCCACTGGTAAAATTTCGTTATATAGACGAGATAGGGTTTTGGAAATTAGAATATAGTCATGCACAGTAATGCAATACACGTAGCACTATAAAAGGAACCCTTTGCCCTACAATAAACAGCCACCGCCCACTCCTCCCCACTACGCTATTGATTTATTTTCAAAATAATGTTATAATAAAAATATCTCACTTCTAGTTGCAAGCTGGGTCAGTATCACTAAAACGGCATCGCATAAGCAGTTGGGTGACAGCCCAGCCCACGAACGGGAGTAAGATACTTTACTGTATCTTTTTTGTAAGTTTATTTTACGAGAAAGAAGGATACAAATGCGTTTTAAAGCAGCATTATTAATGAAAGGTAAAATATGAAAGATAGCTCTAAGCGTTTAGGTATAATTGTAGGATTAATTTTCACTGGTGCAATCATTTTTGCCATTGTTTATTCGAGCATTGCCGCCGGCACTAATAATAGCAATTATACCCATAGGACCCCAAAAACGAATCAGGTCGAACAGCAATATACCGGCACAAAGATGATTACTCTAAAACAAACAATTGATTATGATACGAAAACGATAAATGATGAGACTATTGAATATGGTAAGACCGAGATTAGGACTAACGGAGCAGCGGGAGAAAAAACATTAACTTACGAAGTTGTGTATGAGAATGGCAAAGAAAAAGAGAGAGAATTAGTAAAGGAGGAAGTGACAAAACAGCCAATAACAAAGGTTATTGCTAATGGAACTAAAATCATTTGGCATTGCATTGATACGACTTCTTATAATAAAAATCCATATGATGATAATTATTGTATTAGCAGCACTGGTGAAGCTAGATACGTGAATGATTCTCGGGCAAAGGCACTAGAACCTAGTTATCGCCCAAGTAAGCGAGGCGCTGCTCGCTACAATTTTTAACCCAAGGTTTGTTATTTCTTACTGTTAGCTTTGTAGATGACAAAAATATTACTTTTTGAAAAGAAATTTTGATCCAAAATATGAAACAGTCAGGCGACCATCCGCCCCCCCTTGACGCCCCACCCTCTAAATGCTATAATAATTACCGTACGGGGCAACCCGCAGTTCTTTCCCAAGGAGGATAGTTTATGATAAACGATAACTTTGAAGCGAAACAGGCATATCATGCCAAGCAAGTCGCCTACGAAAAAATGACCGAAAGTAGGGAAGCAGCGCAGGATTTGCGTAGGCAGCAGGATGAGAAGTACCAGGAGATTGCTGATCTCCAAGCGGAATATGACCGTGTATGCAAAGCTGTTGATGAGGAATGGGCCGCTTATAATGCTAAGCAGCTTGATTTCAAAAATCGCATCGCCGCAGTCATTTCACAGGTAGAAAAGTGTAACGAACTCGAAGCAGAAATGCTTGCAAAGTCCAAGACACTCCAAGCCACGGCATCGAAACCGCATACTAAGTCTCAGTCGTTCCAAAACTCACCATCTGAGACATCCGAAAATACTTCATCAGACTCAGAAATCTATCTCGCTGCCGCCAAGTTTTTCTCTTCCTTAGCAAAGGAGAAAGTCGTAGAGAGAGACAAACTCATCGCCAAAAAGAGGGCGGTCACGAGGCCGGATAATTCGGTTCGAGACAATCTGTTATGGCAGCTTAAACATGCCCGTTCAGAACACTCCGAACTCTTGGAGGAGTATCATCACGCCAAGAACGAGTTTAATTTAGACAAGGTCAAGTTCGACCGTCTAAACGAGAAGTATAAGTCTCTGTCGGACCCCAATAATACAGGGGAATCACTTACTACAACCAGCCGTCCTAAGAAGCTGGAAATTGATGAAAAGTTATTAATAAAAAACGGCGTCGCTGACAAGTATCTACACGATTATGTCGCCGAAAGGCGTATCGACGGCATAATCGACATTTACTATGCTAGGACACTCGGAGATGGTCACGGCCACCTGGTTTTAAATCCAGATTTGACGGTGAACTACCACAGAAAGCCCGTAGCATAACACTAATTATCTAAACTTTTACACTTGTAAGGGCCAGCTCAGACTGGCCCTCTATTTTTCTGAAACCGTAAAAAATGTTCTCACTTAAAGCTTGCCCTTCCCAGCTCATTTCTCTTAGGCCAGTCCTTAATCTTTTCTTAAAATCTCCCTCCCCCTCCTTGATTTTAAGAGACCAACCCAGTATAATGATAACAAGTAAGGAGTTTTAATGGAAAATAAACTAATTCTGATTACCAATCCAGGTAGTAGTTCAAGAAAATATGCTTTATATAAAGGTCAGGAATTAATTTGTAGCCTCCACTTTGAGTTTGAGGGCAAGCAAATCATCTGTACCCTGAAAAAATCCGATGGTAGCAAAAAAGTTTTGAAGCAAGAGTTCAAGGAACTCACCTCCACTGTCGCCAATCTCAATCGTATTTTAACTGAGGAAGGCTACCTCGGAGGCATGGCTAAGCTTGATGCTATTTTAGCTCGTGTTGCCTGTCCAGGAGAATACTTCACTCATGACCACGTCGTCGACGAAGAATATATCAAAATGCTCGAAAAAGGTAGGAAACGTGCTCCACTTCACGTCCCAGTGGTCGCTGGTGAGATTGAGCATTTTGTAAAATCATTTAAGGATACCCCAGTTGTTGCCATTTCTGACTCTTCTTTCCATGCTGATCGCCCAGACCTCATGAAGTATTACGCTTTTGATACAGAATTAGCTGACAAGGCCGACGTCAAGCGCTTTGGCTACCATGGTCTTTCCGTTGGCTCCATTGTAAATTACATGAAGTCTCAGGACATCTTACCAGAAAAGTTAATCGTCTGTCACTTAGGCAGCGGCTCTTCTGTCACCGCCGTTTTTGATGGCAAGTCTCTCGACACTTCCATGGGCTACACTCCACTAGAAGGCGTTATGATGGCTACTCGTTGTGGTAACATTGACCCGTCCGCCGCTCTCCGCTTAAAACATTATCTCAAATTCGAGGCAGATGAATCTATCGAAAAATATCTAAATAAGGAAACTGGTCTTCTTGGTGTTTCCGGTCAAAGTGATGATATGCGTGAGATTTTGCGCCTTCGTGATGAGGGCGATAAACGCGGCACCTTTGCCCATGCAATGTTTGTTTACAAGGTCCAGAGCTTAATTGGTCAAATGGCAGCGAGCCTCGGTGGTGTTGATGCCATTGTCTTTACTGCTACTATTGGTGAGCGTAGTGACGAAATCCGCCGCACCGTTACTCAAAAATTATCATATCTCGGTCTTGCCATTGATGAACAGAAAAACGTTGCTGATATGGAGAAGCGCCATACAAATATTGCCGCCGATGGCAGCAAGCCAGTTTGGGTTATCAGAACGGACGAGTTTGAAGAAATGATTCGTCGTGCCGGTGCTATTCTTGACGAAAACCATGACGGCGTAGTCGACGAAGAAGAATTAAAGGACGCTGTTCTTAACAAAAAATAATTCGTCTCAAAGGTCGCGCCCCGCACTAGCGTTCGTATGTAGTGCGGCGCCGCCAGATTACCGGAGTTCTATCTTCATGCCAAAGTTTGCAGCAAATGCACCCGTTCAGGTCTCTTCCAAAGAAACTGAAATTATCTTAGAGCTACTAAATCTCACCGTTGATACGGAGGGGGACATTGTCGAACTAGGTTGTTACCGTGGCGACACTTCTCTACTTCTTGGTAAAGCTATCCAAAAAGATGATAGATTTAAAGAAAAGATTTTATGGTTATACGACTCTTTTGCCGGGCTTCCAGCTAAGACTACTTTTGATAGCTCGGTTGCTGGCGACGGATTTAAAGAAGGAGAGCTCTTAGTTTCCAAGCGCGAGGTCGTCGAGCGCTTTAAACGCTCTGGTTTGAAAGTCCCAAGAATTAAGAAAAGCTTTTTCGAGCAGCTAGGCCCTTCTGATTTGCCGGAAAAAATTTCTTTCGCTTTTCTTGACGGAGATTTATATCAGTCCATTTTAACCTCGCTAAATTTGATTTGGGATAAATTGTCAGAAGACGCCATTGTCATTATACATGACTATAATAATCCCGAGCTTCCCGGTGTGACCAAGGCCATAGAAAATTGGCGAAGCATACATAAGTTTTCCATTTCCCAGAAAGAAACCCTGGCGATTATTAAAAAAATAGGTTGCCAGTAGGCAAGCAGAGGAGTCGGATAGGGTCAAAGCAGGGATATTTGGCTGCTTCAAAGAGAATTGCCCTGTTTTTGTTGGCTTGCAATACCTTACGAGTACCGTTTAGTCGGGCACAGTAAGGATTGCAAGCTAACGGAAATCAGGCGCAATTCGATAGTAGCCAAATATCCCTGCTTTGACCCTAGTGAACCTAAAAGCTTAATAAATGGACCAAATAAAACTTAATAAATCTTACTACCACTTTTCTGATTTTTATGATATAATTAGAAAAAGGGAGAAATCTCATGAAACAGGAACTTATCAAACTCCACCACGCTCGTAGTAAGAGGGATTTTCCTGAGCTGAAATTAGAAGAAAATGAATATGTCGAGTTGGCCATTCAGCGTTCTAAGCTGGGCCTCGTTTTTATTTGGGGCGCAGCCATTATTGGCTACCTTGCCCTTATTATTGCACTCGTTTTCCTAGAAGCCGGTGGTAGTAGCACCGTTGCGCTTAATGGCTTTGCTAAGTCTTACCTTTACCTTATTATTTTTATTATATTTGGCATCATTACCATTTCCGCTTTAATCGGAAGCAAAGTTTATAAGAGCAACCGCCTTTACGTCACTAACAAACGTCTTATTCACCACTGTGCCAACTCACTTTTTTCCAAATCTGTCAATATCATCGAGCTTCTTTCCATCGAAGATGTCTCATTCAAGCAAGATAATGTTATCGACCATATATTTAAGCTTGGTACCATCAGAATGGCTACTGTTGGTGACGAGACCACTTACACTTTTAAGTACGTCAACACTCCTAAAAACGAGCTAGATGCTATCACTCATCTAGTCCACGTAGAAAAAGAAAAGACCAAGCGTCGTCACCGTCGCCCAGAAGATGATCGCGAGTATGACGACGAAGATTATGAGGCTGCACCTATTCCAGCTGCTCCTGTTTCTACCAAAGCAGAATCCAAAAACTAATTTAATTGCTGCGATTCTTCTTGATGTAATCGTCTTCTTTTTCGAGTACCGCTCTTAGAGTATATTCCTTGCACTTTCCGTCTTCGCAATTCGCACTCTCATAAGTATAAGAACAGTGTGCTTCGCCTAGCACTTTGCCAGATGGGTCAGTAAACAGTTTTGGATCAATGACTTTGAGATTTTCCTCAGATATAGTTTCCGGATAATAACCATTTTCAGCATAAAATCCTTCTTCTAGTCCATAATACATTGCATTTATTGCAGTTTTTCTAGTCTCATCTCGATTCATCGCATCAATATTGACTTTTTGCACAAAGAATAATATCACGGCAAGAGTTACAAAAACAATTACAACTACGAGTTCCAAGATAGTAAATCCAGTCTTTTTCTTCATATTATCATCGTACCCTAAATATGGTAGTACCGACTGGGATCGAACCAGTGACCTTGGGCTTATGAGTCCCACGCTCTAACCAACTGAGCTACGGTACCACTTTCGTTCATTATAACACAAATTTCTAAAAAGGGGTAGGTTTTCAGGGCTACCTATGCTATAATTAAGCATAAGAGTATTTAAAGGGCATCAATGGACGAACAAGAAATACAAGATAAACGTAGGGATAACGAAGAAGCCGCCGCCGCACAGCGAGCTAAGATTTTAGGTCTGCCCTATCTTGATACGCGTAAATTTGAGCATGACATTCCTTTGGTGAACGGCCTTCTTACTAAGGACGAGATGCACAAGGATTTCATTTTGCCCCTTCAAAAAGGTGGTGAGAGTGAGCACTATCAGTTCATGGTTACTAGCCAAACTCCACGTTCTACCATTGAGCGTATGCGTAAAGAATATAATGATAAGGGCGAGCGTACGGATTTCTTTCTCATTACCGACTCTGCTTATAAGGTATTCATTTTACGCTACGACCCACCACAAGAAACCGTCTATGACGATATTACTATTGCTGGCGAGGGAGACTCGGAAACCTTAGCTGCCGTCTCCAAGGTCTTAAATGAAGTTTCTACCGACAAGGTTTTTGACTATCTTTTGGACCAGGCGGACAAGCTTGGGGCATCCGATATTCACATTGAGAACTTACGTAATGAAATTCGCATTCGTATGCGTGTTGATGGCCTGCTTCATCCAGTCGCGACTATCAATCGTGATCGCTATCGCATCTTCATGGGCGAATTATCTAGCCGCGCTAGTATTTCCACTGCTGCCACCACTCCCCAATCCGGTCACATGCAAAAAGATATTTATCGTGACGGCAGTACACACCTTTTGAACATCCGTGTCGAGATGATTCCTACCATGTATGGGCAGGATGCAGTGCTCCGTCTTTTCAACTTTGATGAAACTTTGCTAAACCTTGACCTTCTTGGCCTCGGCGATGAGGAACGTGCGGAAATAAATGAGGTTATTTCTCATCCGCGTGGTCTTGTTCTGATGGTCGGTCCTACGGGTTCCGGTAAGTCCACGACACTCTATTCTATTATTAATGCACTTAACACTACTGATAGAAAAATTATCACTTTGGAGGATCCAATCGAGTATGGTATTACGGGTATTTCCCAGATTCCAATCAATACTACGGAGGGCGGGTCTTTTGCGGATGGACTTCGTTCAGTGCTTCGTCTAGATCCTGACGTAGTGATGGTTGGTGAGATTCGTGACGCTGATACTGCTCGCACTGCCATCCAGGCTTCCATCACTGGTCACTTGGTGCTTTCTTCTTTCCATGCTAACTCTACTTCTGCTGCTTTTTCTCGTATGATTGATATGATTGGCACTAATCCGATTTTTTCTAGCTCAGTTCGCTTGGTTATTGCTCAGCGCCTAGTCAGAAAGCTCGCCGACAATAAAGAAGCCTACCGCCCAGATGAGGCTACTATGAACTACCTTCATCGCGTTTTTGAGGGTGTGCCGCAGGAAGCATTAAAAGAACGCGGTGTAGACTTAAATGATGTTACGCTTTATCGTCCAGTATCTACCCCAGATATTCCGTTTGGCTATAAAGGTCGTACTGTTATTATGGAGCAGCTCATTGTCTCCGAAGAAATACAGTCATTTATTCGTGGCGACGTTAAAGATATTAATACCAACGCCATAGAAAAAGCTGCCAAGAAAAATGGTATGCTAACCCTAGAACAAAAAGGTGTAGTCGCGGCTCTTCGTGGTGAGACTACCCTAGATGAAGTTTCCAGAGTAATATAGTCAGAGAGTACCTAGTTGAACAAAACCACCATATATTATATAATATATATATGAATTTTTCTTCGGAGCAGGAATTAATTGACTTTGGAAAAACTATTGGGCAAGCATTACTGTCCGAGTTAAGTACGTCTAAACAATCTAAGGTCATAGAACTAATTGGCGACGTTGGTGCCGGCAAGACTACTTTTACACGTGGTTTGGCTCAGGGTTTAGGCGTTAAAACACCAGTGACTTCTCCCAGCTTTACTATTTCTAAACGTTATGCTTTCCCGCTGGCGAGTGGAAAGGATGGTATTTTGTCGCATTACGATTTTTATCGTTTGGGAGAACCGGGTATCATGACGGAAGATTTACTAGAAAGCATAGCTGAGCCTCATTCTGTTATTGTTATCGAATGGGCCGAAACCGTGGACCGGATTTTAGGCAATAGAGACATATACCGTATCACGATTAAGAGCGACGGGTCGCGCACCATTAAAAAGACAAGTATAAAGGACGAGTAGTTATGAAACTCTATTTGGATACCTCCACACCAGTAACCATCCTCAAATTAGACGACAATGAATATCAAAAAGAATTAGGTCGTGACACAGCAGAAAAACTGCTCCAATTTATTCAGGATAAATTAGTAGAGAATCACTGGACCTGGCAAGATATTACAGAAATATCATTTATGGCAGGCCCTGGAAGTTTTACAGGACTTCGTATTGGTGCCGCCGTGGTAAATACTCTGGCAGACCAATTAGGTGTTCCACTTTTTACGCATCATGGCAAACAAGTTCCGATTATTATCCCAGATTATGGTAGGGAAGCGAACATCTCCAAACCTAAAAAGTAAGCTTAATTAACTAGCCGGTACTCAGTTAAATCCATAAAGTTGAAAGCCACTAAAATAGCCATAATTACTACCCATAGTACTTTTAATATGCTATAATATATTCAGTAATCAAGGACTTTTTAATGGATAATAATATGCAACCTTTTGCTCCACAACCAAGCAGTAGACCAGACCAGGAGAGTCAGCCGGCTCAACCTTCTGGCAGTACTATCGACCCACAGCTTCCTCCTGCCATGGAGCCACAGCAGAACCAAAATAACTTCCAGCAAGGCACCACCGGAAGCCTAGACAATCAAGGCGGTCCGACTATTCACAACACTGGCGTTCCTTTGGAGTCTCCAATTCTCGCACCTACCCATTTTGACGGCATTAAAGATCCAAATATCCAGGGACAGGCCGGTACGAATCCTGCCATGGTTGCCTCCGCTGCTAAACAACCAATGGACAACGAAAAACTCTTTAAGATGCTTAGCATTATCTTTGGTGCACTTGCATTTGTCGGCATTGTCTTAGGTATTTGGAGCCTCGTATCTAATATGGGCACTTCTAAGAAACTTGCCGCCGCTCAGGCTGACCTTAATAACAAAAATGCCATTATCGCAAAGATTGAGGCTGATACCGGTGCATCTATTACTTCTCCGGATAATGTCCCAGCTTATGCAGCCATTACGGATACTATCTACATCCCAGAATGGGGAATCAGTTTCAAAATTCCAGAAGATTTAGAAAATGTCAGCTATACAGTTGACCAAAAATATCGCCCACAAATTTGTTTCACGGGTCATAAGACTGGCATCAAATATTTCCCAGCCTTTGCCGATATTGACCAGAATACTGCTACCCTAGGCTGCGTTACTCGCGTCGCTACTTATGAAGGGGATAGCGACAAAGATAGTGGTATGAGCTTTGGCCAGCCAATTTATTCTTATGGAGATTATAACTATTTCTACAATGCTCCAACTACTCACTTCTCCCAGGATGCCTCAGAACAAGGTCTAGAAGATACTGCTGTCCAAATCATTAAAAACATGGTCAGTGGCAACATTTCTCACTATGAATAATCACTTTTCTGTGATATAATAAAAACGGAATTTTATAATTTTATATTTATTTGATAATCGCTAGTATCAGGAAAATACTAGCAAACTAGAAAGGTTTTTATGGAGATAGCCATAGGTATAATAGCTGCCGTTGTCGGTATTGTTGCTGGTGCCGGAGCGGTAGCCGGATATAATAAGAAAAACGAAAAAGGTGGCAAAAGTAAAGCAGAAGACCTTGTTAGAAAGGCTAAGCGTGAGGCTCAGGACATTGTTATGGAAGCTAGAAAAGAAGCTTCCGAAATCGATGAGAAGTCGAAGTCTGAGGAAAACGAGCGTCGCAAAGAATGGAAAAGAACAGAAAACCGCCTAGCAGAGCGTGAAACAGTTCTTGACGGCAAGCTAGATCAGATTGAGAAAAAGACTGAGCGCCTTGTCAAACAGGAAAAAGAAATTGAATCCCTCAAAGGTGAGATTCGCGAGATTCGCGATAAGCAGCACGAAAAGTTAGAAAAAATTGCTGGCTTGTCTAAGCAAGACGCCAGAGACAAGCTTATGAAGATGACCGAAAATGATATTAAGCAGGACTTAGTCAATCTCGTCGCTAAGGAACAAAAGGAAATTAAGCATGAAGTTGATGAGACGGCACAAGCTATTCTGCTTACTGCCATGGAACGTATGTCCTCCGAAGTTACCGCTGACAGAACTATTACAGCTTTGAAGCTCCCAGATGACGAAATGAAGGGGCGCATTATCGGAAAGGAAGGACGTAATATTCAGGCTTTACAACGTGCCACTGGCGTAGATATTATGGTAGATGATACTCCTGGTATGGTAGTTCTTTCTAGCTTCGACCCTATTCGTCGTCAAGTTGCTCGCTATGCTTTGGAACGTCTTATGAAAGACGGCCGCATTAATCCATCATCCATTGAAGACGCAGTGGCTAAGGCGGAGAAAGAAATAGAAAAAGAAGTTGTTCGTGCCGGAGAAGATGCCGTGCGCGAGGTCGGTCTAGTTGGCATCCCGCGTGAGCTTATTCATCTTATCGGCGAACTTAAATTCCGCACTTCTTATGGCCAAAACGTCCTTCTTCATTCCATAGAGATGGCACATATCGCTGGCATGATTGCCGAAGAAATTGGCGCTGATAAGCGCATTGCTAAAACCGCCGCCCTTATGCACGACATGGGCAAGGCAGTTACGCATAAGATTGAAGGTAAGCACGCAGATATTGGTGCTGAGCTCGCTAAAAAGTACGGTATGTCAGATGAAATCGTTCACGCTATCGCCGCGCACCATGACGACATTGAGCCTACTACCCCAGAGGCCATCATTATCAAAATTTGCGACTCTATTTCCGCCGCACGACCAGGCGCCCGCAACATCTCTGCTGAGAATTTCGCTGAGCGTATGCGTGACCTAGAAAATATCGCGACAAGTTTCCCTGGTATTGATAAGGCCTATGCCATTTCTGCCGGTCGCGAAATTCGCGTTATCGTTGAGCCAAAGCAGATTGACGATCTTACTGCATTAAAACTCGCTCGTGATATCGCTGATAAAATCGAGGCTACGATGAGCTATCCAGGCATCATTAAGGTCAACGTCATTCGTGAAACCCGTGCAATCGAATATGCCAAGTAATACCTATAAGATATTTGACAATTTCTAGTTTTTCACTACAATATAAGTATGAGCATTAAACCTATTACATCCACTAAGTCTAAACTCACTACTTATGCCAGCATTTTTGCCCTCATCGCATTTTTAGGTTTTGCCGCCTTTACTACTGCCTCAGTCACAAATATCGCTTCCATTGTAGAAAGCAACATTTTAGCAAATAAAAACGGTGTGCCAGAGGGCTGGGATTCTCTATCTGGAAGAGACACTGTTGAAGCTTCCACTACTGCCACCGTTAACGACGGTTACGTAGAGTATGTTACTTCGCTCAAAAATTCCGACCAAAACGATTCGCTGTCGCTGACCCATGTTTCTTCTTTTGTGAGTGAAGAAGACAGCAGCGGTTTTGTTCCTCTCGCAGAGAAAACTTTGGAATATACCTATGACCCAGCTAATGAAAACTCTTGGACCCCAGTGCCAATTTCCGCACCAGAAAATAGTGACGATGGCTTTAAATTGAAAAACGCTCTTTATGTGGGCCAGGGAGGTAGCAACACTGACACTATTTATTTCCGCTATAATGTCTCGCCAGCTGATGACGGCACCATAGAAGACAAGGTCTCTTTTGTCACGGAAAACGCTACTGGTGACACTAGCCTGACTACCACTACTAACTCTCTCGACTATCAGAAATCTCAGAATCCTGTCTCGGACAACTCAGAAACAAGCACGGCTTCTAACACTGAGGAAGTCGCCGAGAATCCCGACGGACAGGAAATAGATACCTCCTCGGAAGAAACGGAAAGCACCTATACTAAGCCATTAGGAGTTTCATCAAAAACCCCATCAACTAGTGTCATGAACGCTTCGACGCTAGGCTCTATTAGTATTTCTCCGGATGCTATTTCTAAAAGTATTATTGTCATTGTTATTGCGCTAGGTATTTTTGCCATCAGTCTAATAGTCTATTTAGTTGTTCGCAGCAAGACTAATAAGAAACCAGCCAAGAAATAATTTTTATAATCTAACTCCAAGAAAAATCCCCAAGAATATTAAAACATTTCTTGGGGATAATATTTAAGCTAAGTTTGTGTGAACAGCCGTGACATCATCTAGGTCGTCAACTGCGTCTAGTAGTTTCTCGGCCCTATCTAAGTCATCACCATCAAGCCCCACCTTATTCGCGGCTACATATTTTAATTCGGCCGAGGTTACGTTCATACCGGCATCTACTAGGGCTTGGCGTACCTTTGCCAAATCGGTTGGTGCAGTAGTAATCTCCGTACCGTCATCTTCGTCTATCACGTCTTCCGCCCCAGCATCGAGCGCTATCATCATCGGATCGTCGCCCTTATCGGAAATGAATATCACTCCTTTTCTCTCAAACTGGAACATCACGCTCCCCGGGTCTGCCATTCTACCGCCAGCCTTATTTAGGGTGTTTCTCACTTCTGGCATCGTACGATTTTTATTATCGGTCGCCACTTCTATTATGATTCCAATTCCGCCCGGACCATAAGCTTCATAAACTTCCTCTACTAATGCCGCAGAAGATTTATCGCTCGCCCGAGCAATCGCTCTTTCAATGTTAGCTTTTGGCATATTAGCATGTCTAGCTTTTTCTAGTACCATCGCAAGACTTGGATTCATTGCTGGATCACTTCCGCCCCTTGCAGCAATAGCAATCTGGTTACCAATTTTTGTAAAAAGCGCACCACGTTTTGCGTCAACTACTGCTTTTTGACGTTTGGTCGTTTCCCATTTACTATGTCCTGACATAATTCTCCTTACGTAGATAATTACTCTAATAAAAAACTTATCTACATTATAACATTTTTGTGAAGATAATAAAAGGTGATATAATAAGCATATGACTATTTTGATTGCTATTATATTAGGTCTTATTCAAGGACTTACGGAATTTATCCCAGTGTCTAGCTCTGGACATCTAGAAATCTTTGGTCGGCTTCTAGGACCGCGCCCAGAAGATTTCCATTATTTTCTAGAACTTATCAATTTTGGCACACTACTTGCTCTTCTAATTTATTACCGTAAGCGCATCGTTAAAATTATCAAAGACATTTTCATAAATCATAACTACAAGCTCGCGGTCAATATTATCATCACCTGTATCCCGGCTGGTCTGGCTGGGCTTTTACTTAGTCACTTCATCGAAAGCGCGCCATTTTTCTCCTCGCTTTATACTATCGCTATTGCCATGGGCGTGGTTGGTATTTTAATGATTATTGTTGATAAATTACCAAAACTTTCCGCCCTAAAATCAGAGAACGCCTTGACCAAGCCGCGAGCTCTTATCATCGGTCTTGCTCAGACTTTCGCACTTGTTCCAGGTGTTTCTCGCTCTGGTTCTACAATTGTTGCTGGACGACTAATGGGTCTTAGCAGTGAGTCTTCTGCTGATTATTCCTTCCTAGTATCTATTCCTTTAATGTTAGCAGTTTGCGGCAAGACTTTACTCTCCTCCTCTTCAAGAGAATATTTAATGAATAATCTCGGCGTCCTCGGTCTAGCTAATTTAGTTGCATTTATCTCCGGTCTCTTTGCCATCACCTTCGTTCTTAAATATCTCAAAAAGTCTAATTCATTAAAAGCTTTTGGTCTTTATCGCGTAATTCTAGCCACTATCGTCATCGTTGTTATTTCGACGATTCACTAATATCTAGTCAATAACTGACAGCAACGTACAAGTTCCATTTTGTTTGCAACTATTTCATCTACGGTCATTTCGCTTATGCTTGCCTTATTTATTTACCTTTGCTATTATTAAAAAGTCGCTCTTTTAGATAAACAGCAAATTAGATTTATAACAGTCGACTTTATAAGTCTAATGGTCGTGTGAGCGATATAATTAAAAAGGAGAACGAAAAGCAGTTTATGCGTATCGGACTGAGGCGTGATTATTCACGCAAGAAGTCGCAGATTCCTCCTGCCCCTTGGCAAGAGTTCATTGAAACGAAAATTCAGTAGTCGGAGGTGGCAAGTATAAAACTTGCCGTACGAAAGATCCAAGTTTCTTTGGTAAAACGCGCAAAGTCCCTGACAGGTGCCAGGGACTTTTTTATGTGATAAAACGTTATTTATTTAGCTTAGCGTTAATTTTGTCTCTAAATAGATTGAGAAAATCTTCTTCCGTCTTAGTATTAGTAAAATCGATTCTTTCTCCATCAATGAAGAATGCTGGTGTACCAGGAATATCCAGGTTCTTAGTGATTCCCGCGTCAAACGCGAGCTTCTTTTTTACTTCCGCACTGTTCATGTCAGCAATAAATTTTTGTTCATCACCCTCGCCACTTGTTACCGAGCGGAAGAGGTCGGCAAAGATTTCAGTTCTAGCATCACCTGACGCATTTGCCCAAATAGATTGATTAGTGAATAATTTGTCAGCATATTCTTTCCAGTATCCCTGTAAGCCTGCTGCCTCTGCTGCACTAGCTGCCGCCGTGCCATTTTGATGGTAGGATAGCAAAAAGTTACGATACACTACTGCTAAGTCATCACCATATTCTTTGATTAGCTTATTTATTCTTGGATTAGCTGATGCACAACCAGAACACTGATAATCAGCGTACTCAAAAATCTTTACTGGTGCATCTGGATTTCCTTTAATATGGTCTGCGATATTTCCATTATCTTCATTTCCAGAAATAACAGTATTTATATCATATTTACTATAATCTATCTCGTTATTTTTCTTGCTTACTACTGCTGCAATTATCCCGCCAACTATCGCAATTCCAACCACCGCTATAATAATTGTGGCCACAACATCAGATATTCCTTTTTTCACCTGTAACTCCTTTCTACATATGGCAAAAATCTAATTTCTATGCTATAATATATATCATATCATACATTTTGGTTGGTGACTATGAATAATTTTATGGAAAAAATAGTTAGCGCCATTGACCCTAAGTTAGAGCGCTATCGTAAAAAAGAGGAACCAGCAAAACTCCCTCCTTACGTTCCAGAATCATTGACAGATTTTATTGGCGTCTTGAAGCGTACACCAAAAGAAATTTTGTCTAGCAAACAGCGTGCTATTATCGCAAGTAGTATGAGTTTTACTGAACGTAAAGTTTCCGACGTCATGATGCCGCGCCCAGAAATTACTTTTGTCTACGAGCATGATTTCCTAGGTCCATTAATGTTAGACAAACTTTATAAGTCTGGTTCTTCTCATTTTCCGGTTCTTTCTTCTGATGGTCGGCAAGTCATAGGAGTTATTCATACCGACCAGCTCAATAGTCTAGAAATTAAAAATACTGACCGTGCCACTAAGTACCTTGACAGTAAAGTGTATTTTTTGCGTGATGATTACACCTTGGAGCAGGCAATGGCTGCATTTCTTCGTACTAATTGTTTTTTCTTCGTTGTGATAGATCGTACCGGTCAGCTTGTCGGTCTTCTTACATATAAAATGCTCGTTGCCTACCTTTTGGGATATATTCCACATGACGACTTTTTGGAAGATAGTAGTATCTCTGCCGTAATGAAACGAGACGTATCAAACTCCGCTTCGACTGAGCACCCGTCTAGCCAGCCGTCCGATTATGACGAGGCCACGCATAACTAGGGTAGACCATTAAGCCTGGGCTGTGCATCTTTTTTTCCAGATTAAAGTATGCTATAATAACAGATTATGAGATTATTGTCACAAGAGTTAGAAAACTATTTAGGAAAAAAAGTCGAAGTTGCCGGCTGGGTTAATTCTAGAAGAGACCACGGCGGGCTGATTTTTATCGATTTGCGCGACCATACCGGCATTATTCAGCTAGTTGTTACTCCTGATACTAAGGATGCCTTTTCACTTGCGGAGACTCTTCGTGATGAATTCGTTATCTCTGCTTCTGGTGTCATGCGCGAGCGCGCCGAGGAACTTAGAAATCCGAACATTCCTACCGGTAACATTGAACTCGTAGTAGACTCACTGACTCTTCTTAACCGCTCAGAGCCTCTTCCAGTTAATACGCATGATGATGGCCCAGAGACTGGTGAGGACCTTCGCCTTAAATATCGCTATCTAGACCTTCGTCGCCCTTCCATGCAACGTCTCATTTCCAAGCGTTCCGAGTACTACCAGATTCTCAGAAATTACATGATAGAACATGATTTTGTTGAGGTTACTACTCCTATTTTGGCTAACTCATCACCGGAAGGCGCGCGCGATTTTCTCGTTCCATCTAGACTACATCAAGGTAAGTTTTATGCCTTACCACAAGCTCCGCAGCAGTTTAAGCAGCTATTAATGGTTGGCGGCGTTCCTAAATATTTCCAGATTGCTCCGTGTTTTCGAGATGAAGACCCACGAGCTGATCGCTTGTACGGTGATTTTTATCAGCTAGACTGCGAGATTTCTTTTGTAGATAGCGGGGAAACAGTCAGACGGGCGGTAGAGCCATTAATCAAATCTCTCGCAACTGATTTTGGTGGCAAGAAACTCGAAATCGTGTCAAAGTACGCTAAAAAGTTTATTCCAAAAGATAGTGACGTTCCACGTATTCCATATACGGAATCTATGGAGAAGTACGGTGTGGACAAACCAGACCTTCGCTATGGCATGGAATTAGTAGATTTAACAGATGCTCTTAAAGACACGGACTTCAAGGTTTTCAAATCTCCTTGTGTTAAGGCTATTTGCGTTAAGGGCGGAGCTAACCTTACTCGTTCTCAAATTGATAATTTCACGGAAGAAGCTAAGAAACTCGGTGCCGGAGGACTGGCTTACATTATTTATGAGAATGGTTCAGAAAAATCTCCAATCGCAAAATTCTTAAAAGACACCGAGCTTGCCAAAATCAAAGAACTTACCGGCGCAGAAGACGGTGATGCCGTATTTTTCGGTGCAGACGAGCGAGACAAGGTCAATAAAGTTCTAGGCCAACTCCGTATCTCTTTTGCCAAGCACTTTGAACTTGCTGATGACAATGTGGTTGCACTATGTTGGATTACGGACTTTCCATTTTATGAATGGAATGACGGGGAAGAAAAACTAGACTTTGGTCACAATCCATTTTCTATGCCAAAAGGCGGTTTGTCCGCACTAGAAAATGCTAAAACCGATGAAGAAAAATTATCAATCGTAGCAGACCAATACGACATGGTTATGAATGGCCTAGAAATCTGTTCTGGTGCTGTCAGAAATCACAATCCAGATATTATGTATAAGGCCTTTGGGCTTCTAGGCTATGATAAAAAATACGTAGAAGAACGTTTTGGCGGGATGCTTAATGCCTTCAAGTTTGGCGCTCCGCCACATGCCGGCTGCGCCTTTGGTATTGACCGTATTTTTATGGAACTAATGGGTGCCAAAAACATCCGCGATGTTATCGCTTTCCCTAAAAATGGCTCTGGTATTGATCTCATGATGGGCTCCCCATCCACGGTAGATAACGACCAGCTCACTGATGCTCATATCGCCCTCGCAGAAGACGATGAAGAATAATTTTTATTTGACTTTTCTAAATTGATTGTGCTATAATCAAATTACGCACAGAAACCAGTAAAAATTTTGATAAGTATACAAACCTGAAACGACCCCACAGGGCAAAGTTGATTGGTTTGTATACTGGTTAGCTGTGCGGCCTTGCGGGGTCGTTTTACAGTTTAAGACGACCAAAGAATTTTGGTTGCTTTTTTATGCCAAATTTCCGCATGGTTTCGGCACAGCAAAGGAGGTAATAATGCCAAGCACAAACAAGCTACATGGAGTAAAAAATTACTCTAATCATAAAAACAGACTCTTTGGTCTATTAACTCAAAGGAAAAGAGATAGTAAATCTTTTCTTCGGACCAAGGAACACGTAGCGCAACAATTACTTTTTCTTTGTGGCATTATTACCTCCTTT
>JAFRAU010000021.1 GCA_017405245.1 Candidatus Saccharimonadota bacterium | reverse complement strand
GGGTGGCATGCACAGTGGTTTTAGACTGCTTGATTATTTAGATTTGGAAAGCAAAAATGTATATTATTGCCGTTTACCAATTATGACATTTTTGCTTTCCAAGTCAGCAGTCAGAAACCACTGTCATGCCAGGACCCGCTTCGTGCTACAAAAATACCCCACACTGATTTAGTATGGGGTATTTAGGCAAAAAGCTGATTATTTTGAGCTTTTGCTCCCCTTGCGGCTGTCCTCGGAAACTTTGTTCTGAGGAACTTTTACCTGTTTGAAGCTACCGCCAGCTTTTTTAATAGCAGTAATAGCAGTTTTGGAAGCAAATTGGGTTTCCAAATCAACTTTGACAGTGACATCACCACGAGTGATGATTTTAACCTTTTGATAAGGTGTAGCAATTAGCCCAGCTTCAAAGAGGGCGAAGTTGTCTACTTTGCCTTTGAGGTCGTTTAGACGATCAGTATAGACAATTTCTGCTTTTTGATGGATAGACTTAAAGCCTTTGAGTTTTGGTACAGCCTGCATAATAGCGCGTTGGCCACCCATGAATCCAGCTGGCATCTTGCGATGGCCAGTACGAGATTTTTGACCCTTAGTGCCGCGTCCGGCAGTTTTGCCTTGGCCGGCAGAAATGCCACGACCTTTGCGGCTAGGACGCGTATTAGCAGAGACTGTTAAATCATTGTATTTCATTACTTGGTCTCCTTTTTAGTAGTTTTCTTTGCAGGAGCCTTGGCTTCTTTGGCTTTAGCTGGTTTAGCCTTGGTAGTTTCCCATTCTTTACGTGGAACTTGTGCTCTCAAGCCCTCAACTACAGCGTAAGCAATGTTGACTTTGTTGGTAGAGCCAAGAGATTTGGAGATCAAGTTCTTGACGCCTGTAAGGCCAATGATGGAACGGACTACGCCACCAGCGATAATACCAGTACCAGGAGCAGCAGGCTTCATCAAGACATCTGCGCCAGTAACTTTGGTTTCAACTTCGTGGCAGATGGTCTCTCTGTCCATGTTAAACTCAATCATGTTTTTCTTAGCCTTGGAGGTGGCTTTTTGGACGGCGGAGGTAACATCGTTACCCTTAGCGACGCCAACACCAACTTTATTTTTGTGATTACCAATAGCAACTAGTGCTTTGAAGCGCATGCGACGGCCACCGGCAACCGTACGAGAAACACGATCGATATTGATAGTAACTTCATCGTATTCTTTAGGAGCAACATCAGCTTTGACGCGATCACGACGACGATTGTTTCTGCGGTCAAATGGACGACCGCCAATATCACGAGATTTGCGAGTAGCTGCGGTCTCGTCGGTCATCTTCAGAGTACCAGACTTGTTGATGACTTTTGGTTGATTAGTATTGTCTGCCATATTAGAACTCCAATCCTTCCTTTCTGGCGGCATCAGCAAGGGCTGACATTCTGCCAGAATAAAGCTTTGAACCTCTGTCAAAAACTACGGTTTTGACTTTGGCCTTTTTGGCTTTTTCTGCGATTTCTTTACCGATAGCAGCGGCTTTTTCGGTCTTGGTGCCGGAAATCTTGCTGCCAACAGTGGTAGCATATGCTAAAGTAACTTTTTTGTCATCGTCAACAACCTGGGCAGTAATGTGTAAATTACTAATGTGAACGGTTAGACGAGGGCGATCACTGGTGCCATGGATTTTGGCACGAGTGCGGTTTGCACGATATTCAGCTTTCATTATTTCTTACCTGCCTTTCCGGCTTTACGAATAATATGTTCACCCACATATTTGATACCTTTGCCTTTGTATGGCTCTGGCTTCTTGAGGGCGCGGATCTCTGCGGCTACTTGTCCGACTTTCTGTTTGTCGATGCCAGAAACCGTGATTTCCATTTTGTCGACTTTGAGCTCGATGCCATCTGGGGCTTGATATTTAACAGGGTGAGAAAAGCCTAGGGCCATCTCGATTTGTTTGCCACCACCAGATAGACGGAAGCCAACACCATTGATCTCGAGTTTTTTCTCAAAACCTTTGGTAACACCAATAACGGCGTTGTTTAGTAAAGCGCGCTGAAGACCATGCCAAGCTTTGGACTCTGGCTCGTCGTCTTTGCGAGTTACAATGATTTTACCTTCTTCTACCTTGGTAGTAGTATTAGACTGGACAGGAACCTGGAGCGTGCCTTTTGGGCCTGCGACAGTAATCTCTTTGTCGCCGACCGTAATTGTCACGCCAGCAGGAATGTCCACTGGTAGTTTTCCGATACGACTCATTTTGTTCCTTTAATTAATATCTCTATAATTTTAGCACAAGATAAGGTAAAAAGCAAGAGAAAGCTAGACTTTTTCTATGCCGAGAAAGGCGTAGGCGCCGGTGTCGCTTCTACCAAAAACAAACCGATACGGTGCAAAGCTTTGGTAGTTGGTATCAGTAATGATCACTGGGTAATTTGTAGAACTCTTGTAATCATCTTGGGAAAGATCTCGATAAAGTCGGTAATCAATTGGCGCGCCGATAGCTGCTGCTCCGCTGATAGCGTCGGTATATGCTTTATGAGTGGTCTCATTGTAGCTGCCAGCAGCATAATAGACATAAATTTTGTCACCTTGAGTGGCATAACGATATTTGTAATATACATCTTTATAAGAGTATTCTTCGCCGGTGCAAGCCACCTGATAGTAGGCATTAGCATCTTCTAGATGTCTGTAATTAGGGCAAGTATTGGTGTCGTCTAGAATAACCATATCCTCACCAAATAGCTCCTTGTAATAAGCCATCACCATTGCTTCGCTGATGACATGGTTTGAACTCACGGAGTTCTCTAGCCTGCCGGTATATTCAGTAAATTTGTCTTTACCGAGGGTGATAGCTGCGGTGATTTTTTGTCCTGGGGAGAGGTTGCTAGAGCTAATCTCTTTGCCAAAGAAAATGCGGCCAGGCCAGGAATTGCCAACAAAATAATTACCGCTGCTCACTGGAGAGAAATTGAGAGCATCGATTTTGGCATTAATATCTGAAATTATAGCCTCTTCCTCTAGCGAAATCTCCTCTTGACTAGTTTTAATAACAGTATTTTGGTCGTTAGTATCGCCGTTTCCTTTGTTGATAAACAAAATCGTCAAAAGAATCAATGAGCCGACCACGATTACAGAGGCCAGACTGACAACTACAATCACTGCAATATCAGTGGCGCTGAGCTTGCGATGTGTCTTTTCTGGGACAACTTCGACTACTTTTGGGGTGTCAGAAGAAATAGGCACTGACTGATTATCACTATTCTGAGAATTGTTTTGATTTTCCATAGACAATATATCCCCTTGTAATAATTTTAGCATAACTGGTTTAAAATTACCAACAAAAAGTCCCCTAGTTTGACTAGGGGAGCTTTTTGCTGAGCGACTACCAAACTCTGACTAGAATTTCTCCGCCAAGGCGCAATTTTTTGGCCTCTTGGCCACTCATTACACCTTTGGAGGTGGAAATAAGGACGATACCACGGCCGGATTTGACGGTTGGAATTTCGTCGGCAGAAGTATAAATTCTGCGGCCTGGCTTGGAGACTTTGGAAATCTCGTTGATTCGCGAACTAACGCCATCTTTATTAATTAAGATGTGTAGGATGTCACGAGGGTGAGCTTTTTCAATATTGTAATCTTCAATATATCCACCTTTTTTCAAGCCTTCAATTACGGCAACTTTGAGTTTAGAAGTAGGGACGCTAACTTCGTTTTTACTAACCTGAATAGCGTTGCGGATGCGAGTAATCAGGTCAGCGATTTGATCAGTAGATTGTAATGACATATTTACTCCTTTCTCCTTACCAGCTACTCTTGGTTACACCAGGGATTTCTCCCTTGCTTGCTTTTTCACGGAAGTTAATGCGTGATAAACCAAATCTGCGCATATAACCTCTTGGACGGCCATCCAACATATCGCGGTTTTTAAGCCTGGTTGGGCTAGAGTTTCTTGGGAGTTTTTGCAAACCTTCCAAATCTCCAGCAGCCTTCAAAGCGGCGCGCTTATCTTTATATTTATCATACATTTTCTGCCTTTTTTGATCACGAAGGACTGCAGATGTCTTAGCCATACTATTTTTCCTCCTTCTCAAATGGCATACCAAATAGTTCTAGCAATTTGGTACTCCCTTCTTTTGAACCGTTTTTAATAATGAATGTAACTTCTAGGCCATGCAATACCGCAGCATCTTCGAAGGTAATTTCTGGGAAGACAGTTTGCTCGGTAAGACCTAAGCTGTAGTTTCCTTGAGCATCAAAGCTCTTCTTAGGAACGCCGTGGAAATCACGCACATGTGGAAGAGTAATATTGATGAGGCGGTCAACAAATTCATACATCTTGACGCCACGCAAGGTGGTAAGATAACCAATTGGTGCACCCATACCTTTTCTGATTTTGAAGGTAGCAATGGATTTCTTAGCCATACGAGAGGTGGTAGCTTGACCAGTAATTTTGGCCAAAGTAAGCTCAACGGTCTCTGTAAAGCGTTTATCATCGCGTTTTTTGCCAACACCGCAAGATACAACTACTTTCTCTAGTTTTGGCACCTGATTAATGTTTTTGAT
This sequence comes from Candidatus Saccharimonadota bacterium, assembly GCA_017405245.1. Taxonomy (GTDB): domain Bacteria; phylum Patescibacteriota; class Saccharimonadia; order Saccharimonadales; family Saccharimonadaceae; genus Nanosyncoccus. Next base: position 6,679 of record JAFRAU010000021.1, on the reverse strand, counting down.
ATCCAACTCTTTCATCAAAGTTTTGACAATTTCTTTGTCGTACTTTTCTTTGAGTCTTGGGGTATATTTAGCTTCAGCCATTACTTACCCTCCTTTTTAAGATTAGATAGATCAATACCGACATGAATAGTCTTTTTGCCGCCAGTAGGATTGTACTGGGTCTTTTTCATGTGGCGCTCACGGATTTCGACACCTTCAATCATTGCCTTGTGGTTTTTAGGATCCATTTTGACAATTTTGCCGGTTTTACCTTTGTTGTCACCAGAGATAATTTTGACGGTGTCATTGATTTTTAGATTCTGTGCCATATTATAGTACCTCCGGAGCTAAGCTGATAATCTTGCTAAAACCGCGCTCGCGAAGTTCGCGTGGGACTGGGCCAAAAACGCGAGTACCGCGTGGGGTCTTATCGTCATTAATGAGGACAGCTGCGTTATCATCAAAACGGATGGTAGAACCATCTGGACGACGAATTTGACTACGAGTACGAACAATTACTGCGCGTACTACAGCTTTCTTCTTGACATTTCCAGTAGGGGAAGCGTCTTTGACGCTAGCCGTTACAATGTCGCCAACATGTGCATAATGAGCACGAGTTCCACCAAGGACACGGATTACACCAAGCTCTTTGGCGCCACTGTTGTCAGCAACTTTTAATCTAGTTTCCTGTTGGATCATATTTACTCCTCTGCCTCTTCAGATGTTTCTTTAGCCTTAGCGACGGCGTCGGCACCAACTTTTTCTGGTAACTCAACTTCGTTAACATCTTCTTTGAGGGCAATAGCTCCGCGTGATTTTTCTAGGATTTTAACTAGGTTGTAGTTAACAGTCTTAGAAAATGGGCGGCATTCGACGATTTCGACTTTATCGCCTACTTTTGCTTCATTTTTTTCATCGTGAGCAGTATATTTACGAGTCTTAGTATACTGCTTGCGGTATAGTGGGTGAGTTTCCCGGCTAGCAACAGAGACAGTAATGGTCTTGTCGCGCTTGTCGGAAGAAACGAGCCCAACGATAGTCTTTGCCATTACTTTGCTCCTTTCTTAGCTTCTTTCTGAGAAACCTTCTCAGCGGTCAATTTTCTTGCAATTTGCTTCTTGATGCTCTTGATAGCATGTGGGTTGGTTAAAGTGCCATCATAGAGGCTCTTTTGAGCCATCAAGAGGTCTTCGCGAAGTTCTTTAACGGATTTATCGCTATCTTTAGCTTTGGACTTGATAACTTTGGTAGTAGTTTTCTTGTCGGCCATATTAGAACTCCTCTTTCTTGATAATCTTGCAGCGAACTGGAAGTTTGTGGGAAGCTAGGCAAAGGGCTTCCTTGGCCTGCTCATCAGTAACATCGGCGATTTCAAACATCACGGTACCAGCTTTAACTTTTGCTACAAAGAACTGTGGTTCACCTTTGCCACCGCCCATCTTGACATCTAGAGGCTTCTTGGTGACTGGGGTATGTGGGAAAATGCGAATCCAAATTTTACCACCACGCTTAATGTAACGAGTGATAGCCTGGCGGGCTGCCTCAATCTGACGAGAGTTGATGCGCTCATTGTCAAGAGACATCAAGCCGTAGTCGCCAAAATCTACAGAGTTGCAGCGGGTAGCTACACCTTCGTTTTTGCCTTTTCTCACCTTACGGTGGGAAGTTTTCTTTGGTAATAGAATAGCCATATTATTTCTCCCCCTTATAAATCCAGACCTTTACACCAACGATACCAGCAGTAGTAGGCGCGTGATGGCAGTAGAAATCAATGTCAGCACGAAGAGTGTGTAGAGGAACGGATCCCTCAATAAACTTTTCACGGCGTGACATTTCTGCGCCATTCAAACGACCTGCTACTTCAATGCGTACACCTTTGGCGCCGGCAGCCATTGTTGACTGGCAGGCCATTTTGACGGCGCGGCGGAAATTCATACGCTTTCCAAGCTGAAAACCGATGTTTTCGGCAACTAGTTTGGCGTTAAGTTCTGCTTTCTTAATTTCTTCAACATTCAAGCGAACAGGCTCGGATGTAAACTTTTCAAGTTCACGCTTCAATTCATTGATGCCAGCACCCTGTTTGCCAATGACTGCGCCAGCTTTGGCGGTCAAGATGGTAACAGTGATAAGATTTGGGCTTCTTTCAATGTTGATTTTAGCGATAGTTGGACGACTCTTGAAGCGTTCTTCAATAGTCTCACGGATTTTAGTATCTTCTACTAACCAGTTTTTGAAGTCTGACTTCTTGGTAAACCATTTAGAAGACCAGTCTTTACTGATTTGAAGACGGAAAGATCCTGGATTAACCTTCTGACCCATTACTTTTCCTCCTTTTTAACAGCTTTTTTCGGCTCTGCTTTCTTTTGCTTTTCTTCTCCGGCAACTTCGACAAAGATATTGGAGGAGATTTTTTCGTAAGGAAGGGCGCGTCCACGAGAAGCTGGTTTGTAACGACGAATACGAGTACCAGCAGTAACTGAGATGCGTGAAATGCGGATAGTCTTTGGATCAATTGAAACACCCGAGTTTAGCAAGTTAGCTTTGGCAGAATCGATAGCCTTAGCAACAGGCTTGGCTGCACGGCGTGGTGTGTTTTCTAGAATAACTAGAGCATCAGCAACATAGCGATCACGAGCTAGACTGGCAACAATACTAGTTTTTCTTGGCATGCTGTCAATGCCCTTAATGTAGGCGTGTGCAAAATGAGTGTCCATTAGGCATCTCCTTTCGCAGTGGCAGCAGCGGCAGCTTCAGCAGCCTTCTTACCACCATGGCGTTTAAATTTGCGAGTTGGGGCAAATTCGCCAAGTTTGTGCCCAACCATATTCTCGCTGACAAATACTGGAACATGGACCTTGCCATTGTGCACGGCAATTGTGCGGCCAACCATTTCTGGAGAGATGGTAGACTGACGAGCCCAAGTTTTGATCACAGTGCGATCATCAGCGGAGAGAGCTTCAACCTTTTTCTGTAGCTTGTAATCTACAAAAGGTCCTTTTTTGAGACTTCTACTCATAGATTATTTCCTCTTTCCTTCGTGGCGACTACGCACGATATATTTATTAGTTTGCTTATTATGACGGGTACGATATCCAAGAGTCAACTGGCCCCATGGAGAGCGTGGAGCTTTACCAGAACCATGACGACCGCCGTCACCACCACCGTGTGGGTGATCTGTAGCGTTCATTACGACACCACGAACTGTTGGACGAATACCTTTTCTACGATTACGACCAGCGGCACCTTTTTTGATATTTTGATGCTGCATGTTACCAACGGTACCAACGCTAGCCTGACAGCCACTAAGTACCTTTCTGAATTCGCCAGATGGCATCTTGAGAGTGGCGTAGCCATCTTCCTTAGCCATTAGCTGAGCAGATGCACCGGCAGCGCGGACCATTTGGGCGCCACGGCCAGGGGTAATCTCAATAGCATAGACAAAAGTACCTACTGGAATGTTTTCTAGTGGCATACGGTTAGACTCGGAGATTTCTGTATCATCTCCAGTCTTAAAGGTGCCACCTTTTACCATATTGGTATCGGCAATTACATAGTAGTATGTACCGTTTTGATCTTTAACTCTAGCAATTCTAGCAGAACGATTTGGATCGTATTCGATTTCCTCAATGGTCAAAACTAGATTCTTTGGCAAATTATGGGTAAGCAAGCGATAATGACGCTTGACTCCACCACCACGATGACGGACGGTGATACGACCCTGGTTATTCTTGCCAGCCTGTTGCTTTTTGGCCCTAGTCAAAGATTTGAGAGGCTTCTTAGCAGTGATTTGGTCAAAATCCTGAGTAGTCTTTTGACGCTGAGCTGGAGTAACCGGACGATATGCTTTTAAGCTCATTACTTATCTCCTTTCTTTTCTGCGGCTTTGGCTGCAGCCTTTGCGGATTTTTTAGCGTCCTTTTCTGCTTTTTTATCAGCTTTCTTATCTTCTTTCTTCTCTTCTTCCTCGAAGATTTTGATCTTATCACCTTCTTTTAAGGTTACATAGGCATACTTCTTATCACGACGATAAGTGGTGCCAGGATAAGCGTGTTTACCTTTGGAAAAGCGAGTAGCTTTACCCTTTCTAGTAAGCACTCTAATAGAGGTGACAGTAACATTAAATTGTTCTTCGATAGCCTGCTTGGCAGCTTGTTTGCTAGCATCAGCAGGAACTAAGAAAATATAAGTGCGTTTAGCTTGTTCTAGATAAGATTTTTCAGTAGCACGAGGGTAAACTTCCATTATGCATTCTCCTTTCCTAGTAACCAAGCTTCGGTAGCTTTGACAGCATCAGAACTGAAGACAACAGCATCTGCGTTCATGATGTCAAAGACATTAAGATAGGTAGCACGGACTAATTTGAGATTTGACAAATTATTAGTGCTTCTAATAAGTTCTGGGGTTTTCTCGGAAACAACTGCTAAGATATTCTTGCCGTCTAGTTTGAGAGTACTGAGGCTCTTAGCGGCATCTTTGGTCTTGCCAGTAGCCTTGATATCAGCAATAATAACGGCTTTTTCCTTGTTCTTTAGAGATAGGGCCTGACGGATAGCAACTTTCTTGCTTTCACGAGTAATATTCTTCTTGAAATTCTCTTCTCCAGTGCGGCCAAAAGCTACACCACCGTGACGCCAGATAGGGTTTCTAGTAGAACCAAAGCGTGCACGACCTGTGCCTTTTTGCTTCCATGGTTTTTTGCCGCCACCACGAACTTCGCCACGCTTCAAGGTTTTGGCGTGAGAACTACGGGAGTTAGCAAGATAGGCGTCATAAGCGAGTTTGATGAGCTCGTGGTTGTCTACGCTAAGGCCAAAGACTTCTTTGTTCAAATTTGCGTCTGCCATATTACTCCTTTCCCTCCACTGTGACAATGCCTTTCTTAGGCCCAGGAATTGCACCCTTCAAGCCTAAGATATTGTTTTCTTTGTCGATATAAGCGACTTCAAGGTTTTTAACGGTAACCTTGTCATGGCCCATACGACCTGGCATCTTCTTGCCTTTAAATACCTTTTGTGGATACATGGATCCGATTGAGCCGACACGACGAATATTGCCCTTGAAACCATGGGTATTTCTGGATTCATTGAAGTTCCAGCGTTTTACTGTGCCAGCAAAACCTTTGCCTTTTGAGGTGCCGGTGACGGTAACTTTATCACCGAGGTTGAAACTCTCTACGGTGAGAATGTCGCCAACTTTTACCTCTGGTTCTTTTTCTACCCTAAATTCCTTGAGAACCTTAGGGGAGAGATCTTTTCCAGCCTTTTTGACATGGGCTGATACCGACTTGCTCAGATTCTTACTCTGACCAAAGCCTAGCTGCACTGCATTGTAACCGTCGGTTTCGACAGTCTTTATCTGAGTCACAGTGGCTGGGCCGGCTTGAAGAATAGTTACAGGGGTAACTATGCCATCTTCGCCGATGATCTGAGTCATACCAATTTTGGTGCCGATGATGACTTGCATCTGTTTCCTTTCCCTTAAACATTACAGAAACTAGACTTATGGGCAGTTTCCCTATAGACGGGACTTACTCTTGCGTCTAGCACTGTATGCTCTATTTATTAGAATATACGAAGTTTATTATACTACATCCTAAGATAAAAAACAACCCCTATTTTTAGCATGAAGCGGATACTGTAGCGCGAAGCGGGTCCTGGCATGACAGTGGTTTCTGACTGCTGACTTGGAAAAAGAAAATGCCATACACTGGCAAGCGTCAGGAATATGCATTTTCTTTTTCCAAATCTAAATAATCAAGCAGTCTAAAACCACTATCATGCCACCCGCTTCTTTTTTAGAAACTTTGCTTCTCCTACTCCACATCTGCCCGTCGGTATCCGCTTTCGTATGTATTCTCTGGTGATTATCGATGGAACAAGGGTGAAGTAGGGTATCAGGGAGGTTATGGGTTCTGGAATTCTAGTACTGCCTCGAGTCAAGATGAGAGATTTTTCCTATATATAGACGAAAATGGCTATCTCATTCCTCAAAATAAAGTTCCTAAGGTATACGGATATCCTCTCCGCTCCAAACACTACCCGTCGGTATCCGCTTTCGTATGTATATTCTGGTTACTACGGCTGGTGGGATGGCGGTGGTAGCCTAGAGACTCAGGATTCGCGTGGCATATTCTGGTCTACTACAACCAACGGCAATGCCCAGGCATATCGCTTGAGCGTCTGGACTAGTCTTGATACGCTGTCAGTAAGTGGTTTTACAGCTGGCAATTCTCTCCGCTTCACCTTACGCCCGTCGGTATCCGCTTTCGTACGTATATTCAGGACTCTACGACTGGAATGTTGGCGGCATGTATGGCCAGGACTCCAACGGGTACTGGTGGTTTACCACGGCTAGCAGTAGCAGTAATGCATACAACTTAAATATGTATAGTGGCGGTCTCACACATCAGGATAACCGCAATAAGGCCTACGGGTTTGCTCTCCGCTCTATTTTGCGATTCTAGGCTTCAGCGATTTCTTCGGCAGATGGGCCTTCTTCTTTGTCGGTGATTGGGGTAATTCCTGTTCCTACAGGGATCTTACGGCCAATAATCACATTTTCTTTGAGGCCATGCAAGTGGTCAACACGACCAGAGATGGCAGAGTTGATCAAGACACGGGTGGTATCCTGGAAGGAGGCAGCTGATAGGAATGAGTCAGACCAGATAGAAACCTTGGTAATACCTAGCAACAAGTGGGTG
>JAFRAU010000020.1 GCA_017405245.1 Candidatus Saccharimonadota bacterium | reverse complement strand
GAGTTTTCCAGCATTTTGCCTTGAATGACTCCAGCCATCTGCTCCAGGTTTATGCGATTAATTACTTCCTTTTGTCCGTCTCGTTTTAATAGTGTTATATTCATATTCCTTGTTAATTCTGAAAACGAGCACAAAGGTACACAATTTTTCTGAGATAGCCAAATTATTTGAGACGGATACTCTCTAAAATCTAAATTTTTCTCTCTGAATTAATGAAAATTATTCTCTTAATTTTCGAATATAGCCTACATGCCTACATAAAATCGCTGAAAATGCCTTTAAAATAAGGCATTATTTAAATTTCAAGCCTACATAAAGCCTACACAAAGCCTACATGCTACCTACATAAAAAAGGCTATTTTCTGGAATTTTACCCGCCAAAATAGTCTTTATAGGTCATTATAGGGGTCTTATAAATTGGTTGTTTTGCCATAAATAGTCTACCAAAGACTATCTTTCGCCTTTCAAAAGACTATCTTTTAGGTCGTAAAAGACTATCTTTCGCCAATCGATAGATAGTCTAAAGTCCAGAAAAGAGTAAGGGGGGCTTTTAGGATGAAAGTTGGACTCCAGAAAATTCTCGAGAAAATTTTTGGGTTTAGACGGAGTAAACCCTGACTTTAGACGGAGTAAAGTCCAAAATTCTCTCGAGAATTTTTCAGGCTTAAAGTAGCTCTTTTTGCCTTTGCAAGAATAAACCATCGACTTTCAACGGCCTAAAAGGGCGATGGAACACCTCTATTTTGCCAAAAACATGTAGGCTCAATGTAGGCTTATGTAGGCTTTATGTAGGCTTTATGTAGGCTAATTGGTTACTAACTTATTGATATACAATGAAATATCACTTAAATATGTAGGCATGTAGGCAGTTTCTCAATTTCTTGATAAAATTTCTGTTTAAAACTACATTTTCCACCATCAAAGGCGATGATGCTTTTTTCGTTTTTTATTTGGTTTTTTGCCATAAATTCCTTAATTTTGCACCTCAAAAACAAGAAAAACAAATGAAATACAGAATCAAGAAAGAAACCAAACCAACTCTCTCAACGTTTGGAAAATACAAGGCAGTAGCCGTTCATGAGCGAACAATCAGCTATGACGAACTATACGAAGAGGCAGCAGAGCAACATCCTTATGATCCAGACCTTATCAGGAGTATCGTGATTAGATTGGCTGAGGTTACCAACAGGCATCTTCGTAATGGTGATAAGGTGCAGTTGGGTGAATGGGGCACGATGAAGCTCGAAATCGAGTGCGACAAGGTCGATAATCCGAAGGACTTTAAGGCCAAGAAGCACATCCGTGGTGTTCGCCTCCACTTCCTCCCCACCAGCGAAAACGGCTCCCAAGCCCTCTACGAAGGCATCGATTACGAGAAAGATAAAAACTTCGTAGAGGAGTAAAACATAGATTTTCCTCCGAGCAAATACACTACAAAGTTCGAAAAAGTGTATCAAACTTACACAAAACCGAACTTTGTAGTGTAAAATACGAGAATAGAAAGAGGAATCATTAATCAGTAAGCAGGAACTGGAATAGGCCCATATACCTGATGCCGTTGTCGTCGGTATATTCTGCGATGTCGTTGCCCACGATGACGATTTTCCTGAAACTATCACTGATTTTCAAGAGTGAATTCAGCTCTTGCTGGCGTTTCTCCTCTGTGTCTAAAGCAAACGCAGACTGGATGTAATGCTTTTCTGTGCCGTTATTGGCGATAAAGTCGATCTCATACTGGATATACTGCTGCTTACCATCTCGCATCTCGCGCGATTCCACCACCCCGACATCAACAGCTAAGCCTCGTATACGGAGTTCATTATAGATGACATTCTCCATAATATGAGTAATCTCTTGTTGGCGGAAGTTGAGCTTAGCATTCCTGAGGCCGATATCAACGGCATAGTATTTCTTGATACTCTCGTAATACTTGTTGCCTTTGACGTTATATCTCTTGGAACCCTCGAAAAGGAAAGACTCTTCCAAATAACTGATATAGTTGGCTACTGTTTCCTGGTCTATATCGACTTTCAGCACACTTTTCATCACATTGGCAATGCGGTTAGGGTTGTTCAGCGACCCTACGGAAGAACAGAGGGCATCGGCAAGGGCAGAGAGTGCTTCTCGATTCTTGATATGATGACGTTCTACCACATCGTCGAGATAAGTCTTGTTCCAAAGACGCTGCAGATAGGCTACTTTCTGCTCTGGAGTGCGTTGACGTATCAGACCTGGCATTCCGCCATAAGTATAGTATTCTTTCCACAATTCACTTACAGGTTCTGTGCGATTAGTACAGAACTCCTTGAATGAGAAAGGCCATACTCTCACTTCATCACCTCGTCCACGGAAGATAGTCTTAATGTCGGATGAAAGGAAGTGAGAATTGCTACCAGTAATATAGACATCGATGTTATCCTTCTCATTCAAACCATTGACAATCTTCTCGAAGCCATCCACCTCTTGAACCTCATCGAGAATAATATAATAAGGTATATCCTTGGAGGTGATACGACTATACAGATAACTTTTCAGGGCCTGACGGTTAGTCAGGTCACCATTCTCTTCCTCGTCATCAGTATCAAACGACACGATGATGATTTGGTCTTCAGTAACACCATTCTGCAACAGATAGTCTTTATAGATTCTGTTCAGCAACCATGATTTACCACAGCGTCGAGGTCCGGTAATGATCTT
>JAFRAU010000019.1 GCA_017405245.1 Candidatus Saccharimonadota bacterium | reverse complement strand
CTATGGATGAATACTTTGATATTCCAGAGCACGATCTTGACAAGCCATTCCTCATGCCAATTGAGGACGTCTTCTCCATCAAGGGTCGTGGTACTGTTGCTACTGGTCGTATCGAGCAAGGTGTAGTCAAGCTTAACGACGAAGTCGAAATCGTCGGTTTGAAAGAGACTCAGAAGTCTGTTGTTACTGGTATTGAGGCCTTCCACAAGACTCTTGATCAGGGTCAGGCAGGTGATAATGCTGGTCTTCTTCTCCGCGGTATTGAGCGTGAGCAGATTGAGCGTGGTCAGGTTATTGCAAAGCCTGGTACCATCACTCCACACACTGAGTTTGAGGGTGAAGTTTACATCTTGAAGAAAGAGGAAGGTGGTCGCCACACTCCATTCTCCAAGGGTTACAAGCCACAGTTCTACTTCCGTACCACTGATGTTACTGGTGAAGTTGAGCTTCCAGCAGACAAAGAAATTGTCATGCCTGGTGATACCGTAACCTTCAAGGTCAAGCTCTTAGCTCCTATTGCTATGAACAACAATGACCGCTTTGCTATCCGTGAAGGTGGCAAGACTGTCGGTTCTGGTGTTATTACTAAAATCATTAAGTAATGACCCACCAATAAAAAAGAGGCGCTCGCGAGCGTCTCTTTTTTGGTGTTTTCAGCATCGAAACTTCCACCTTGTTAGCATTAAAAACGGCCCAGAGTAATCTGGACCGTTCTTAGGGGGTGAACGCGGCTACGAATTTTTGCCGCAAAGTGGTGAAAAGCTAAATTAAAAAAGTTTTTAGCACAGATAATTATTTTGTAATCTGGCATCTGTTTGCCAGGCGAGCGAGCTTAAAAAGCTCATTTCTCCGGTTTACATCTACCATTTCCTTTTTTACCAGAATCCTGAGCAAGCTCAGGTATTCCTTCTTGGAGACGTCTAGAAAGACGATTCTCCACTCGGTCTTGAAAAGAGAGCTGCTCAGCTCGATATGGGCTATTAGCTGCTCCTGTCCGCTCTTCTCGGGGTTGTAGACCAACAAACCGGACATCGCATACTGGCTATGTGATGAGATAGATTCAATCTCAAACGGCATACTGATGGCATTAATTGCCTTCTGTGTTGGTCCGTTGGAGAGCCAGTGATGACCGAATTTGTCATAGCCAAAGGCCACCAAATCCGGAATGATAGTTGCATACTCGTTTTCAACTAACGCGCCGGCCTCCACCATTGAATCTGTTAGCTCCGGCAGTTGCTCTGCCGCCTGGAAGAATTTCCGCGGCGCCTTCTCAAAGTGCGCCGAATTTTTTGTCACCATTATTTTTGACATGTTACCACCTCCTGTTAATGTACAATTTTAGTTAAAAAACCACCCCAATATCTTTATTATAGCACACATTATCTAAAAAGTCAATAATTTTTAAGCTAAAATAAGCCTTTTAAAAATAGCAAAAAAGTTGTATAATAAGCAAGTTGACATCAAAAGGGAGGTGGACAATGAACATTCAAGCAATTAGGAAAGCGAGACAAGACGAAAGATTGATGCAAATGGTACGCGAAGTTTGTGGTGATGAAGCTGCGGATCGTCCAGTTACAATTCTCGAAGTAGAAATCGGTCTCAAAGCTCTGCAAAAGTATCGCCTAAAAACCAGCAAAGACGGTGTTATTCTCGAAAAACCAAGCAAAAAGGTTGAGGTTCACCACAGAGTCATTATCACCGAGCACCGTCGTGAAGACGTGCTGTTTAAGGTGGAGCCGGAAGATAAACTGCCTAGCGCCTACTCATTTCTCAATGATTATCTGGGAATTGGACTAGAAGAGCCTATGGAGTTAGATGAGCTTCGGCAGAAATACCCGGAAATTCTATGCACGGCAGAAAATAGCCCAAGTAGTTATGACTGGCTCGACACTTTGACGAGTACTATCCTTTTGGCCTTGCGCCACGAAATGAATTATATTGATACTATCAGTCATTAGTATGTCAACGCTAAAACCCGTCCCCCAGCTTATCTGGGGGACTCTTCTTGCTAAAAACCCAAACAAATCATGAACGCGTCATCAGGATGCCCCCACCTCTTCTTTGACAAAAATTAAAAAATGGTGTAATATAGAACTACATTCATAAAATGAGCCCTAAAAACTCATAGACGACACGTCTAGCTGTCATCTGAGATTGTAGGACTAGAACAGCTATATAGCAGAAAGGAACTATGACAGAAACAAAATCCGCCAAAACCACCAAGGCTAAGGACGAAGGCCTGAAAATTCGTATCAGATTAAAAGCTTATGATCACCGCGTGATTGACCAGAGCGCAAAGCAGATTGTCGACACCGCTATTCGTACCGGTGCCAGCGTATCTGGCCCAGTGCCTCTACCGACCAAGCGTAGCACTTTCACCGTTGTAAAGTCTCCACACGTCTACAAGACTGGCGGCGAGGCTTTCGAAATGAAAGTTCATAAGCGTCTGATTGACATCTTAAATGCCACACCTAAGACGATTGATTCACTGCAAAATCTTTCTCTTCCTGCTGGTGTTGATGCAGAAATCAAGATGTAATATCGTCTAAAAGCACACATAGTATTACTTAAAAAAGCGACACGAACATGTGTCGCTTTTTATTGTAGTGAAATCGCAAAAAACCGTTTTTCTCGTATTTTAAGCTTCAATTATGATACAATAGACGTATGAGTTTCGTGGCTAAATTTAAGAAGAAATTCTATTTTGTAGCCGCCGGATATTTCCGGTTTTTTGCGAACTTATCTTTTAAACGTTGGCACCCACGCGTGATTGCTATTACGGGTTCCGTTGGTAAGACTACCATGCTTCACATGATTGAATATCAGCTAGGCTCGCGCGCGCATTATTCGCATGATGCTAACTCCGCCTTTGGTATTGCCTTTGATTTGGTCGGTACGCACGGAGTTACGGGCAGCAAATTGCGCTGGCTCTGGCTTATCCTAATGGTGCCGATAAAATCCCTATTTTTTACCCGTCAGGGCGAGTTTTATGTGGTAGAAATTGACGGCGAGCGCCCGCACGAGACGGAATTTTTGGCCAAGTGGCTAAAACCTGAGGTTACGCTCTGGATTTCACTCGGTCGTTCCCATGCTGTGCAGTACGAAAATCAGGTGGAAAGTGGCGAGTTCAGAGACATTGACCGAGCTATTACGCATGAATTTGCCATGCTACCAGAGCATACTAGTCATAAAATTTATATTGACGGAGACATTTACCTAATGACCAAAGCTCTGGAAAAAATTAAAAAGCATCATCATATCAAGGCGGAGGTCATTGAGTGTCACAAGTCTGACTTAAAAGGCTATGTTATTACCCCTACCTCTACTGACTACATTATCGGAAAAACCACTTTTCACTTTTCTTCACCTCAGCCACGAGACCTCGCTATCCAGCTTACTATGCTGGAAAAGCTGTTAAAATATCTACAAGTTAAGTTAAATCCAGATTTTTCCAATATGACGCTGCCGCCAGGCAGAAGCTCCTATTTTGAGGGTAAAAATGGCCTAACTCTGATAGATAGTAGCTATAATGCTCATCTGATTAGTGTCGAGTCTATCCTTGAAATGGCAAAGCAAATGAAAGCAAGGCACCTCTGGCTAATTATCGGCGACATGATAGAACAGGGAAAAATAGAGGGTGAGGAGCACGCCAAGCTGGCTGAGGCCATAATAGACACTAATCCAGAGCAGGTTATCTTAGTTGGTCGGAGAACAAAGAGATACACCAAGCCTATTATTGACAAAACTAAAATAAATGTTATAGCACTTGACAATGTTAAAGAAGCTCTCAAATATATTGAAAAACATACCACCGGAAAAGAAGTTCTAGTCTTTAAGGGCAGCCAGTATTTGGAGTGGCTGGTAGAAAAACTACTCGCTCGACCTGCTGATGCAAAAAAACTACCCCGAAGAGAGCCAGTTTATATTAAACGAAGAGAAAAGCGAGGTCTAAACTAATGAAGAAACTATATATTATCCATGGTTGGACATATACCGTTACCCCATGGACAACCACCATTCAAATTCTAAAAAGCCACGGTATCAGTATCGAGATGCTACATGTGCCGGGCCTAACCTCGCCTTCAAACAAGGTCTGGACCATTGATGAATATGCAAAATGGGCTGATCAGAATATTCCTGATGGAGCTATTGCTCTGGGGCATAGTAATGGCGGTCGAATTTTGCTAAATCTTTTAAGCAAGAAGCCCGAGAAGCTAAAACATGTCATTCTATTAGACGCGGCAGGCATTCATGAGGATAATGCTAAACGTGATATTGCCAAAAAGGTATCAAAGGCTCTTTCGCCACTTAAAAAGATTAAACCGCTCCGCAAGGTCTATCATAAACTTCTGGGGGCATCAGATTATGACCGTGCGCCAGAAAACATGAAAAAAACTCTGGCTAATATGCTAGACAGTGACAAGAAACTTGATTTTACGACTATCACGACTCCTACTACTATTCTTTGGGGCAAGCAAGATAATGTTACCCCGCCACGACAGGCAGAGGAAATGTATCGTCAGCTCAAAAACAGTAAGCTTAGATTCTATCAGAACTGGAACCACGCACCATACATTACTGACCCAGATGGCCTCGCCAAGGCAATCTATCGCGTACTCAGGGAGGTTAAATGAAATATTTCCTTGGGCTTTCCAGCACTTTTTCTGCGGGCGATACTTTGCGTCATACATTTGCAATTGGCAGTGAGTATGACCTATCGGAACTAAGGGCATATTTAGCGGCTCATTTTGGTGCCACTTATGACCACGTGGCAATTTATGCTAATGGCAGGACTGCCCTCTCCGAGGCAATCAAAGCTGTTACGAGACGTGGCGGCAAAGTTGTCGTGACTAGCTTGACATGCTATGCGGTTATTCAGGCCGTTAAAAACGCTGGCTGCGTACCAGTCTTTGCAGACGTAAATAAGGAGACTCTCCACTTTGGTAAAAAAGAGCTAGAAAAAGCTTTGGAGGGAGAAACCGGCGTCGAGGCGATAATCGTTCAAAATAATTTAGGTATCCCAATCGATATAACAGAGATAGAAGAGGTAGCAAAAGACCATAAGCTGGCCATTATTGAGGATTTGGCTCATTGTGCAGGAGTTAGGTACCCAGACGGTCGCGAAGTTGGTACGGTTGGGCGTGCCGTGGCCCTATCATTTGGTAAGGGCAAAAGTATTGACGCGGTCACTGGTGGAGCAGTAATTTTTACCGATTCACATGATGCGCCAGTGACTCAGCCTGTGGAGCCACCAAAATTCAAAGATAATTTCCGAGCTAGGTTTTATCCGCTATTTTCGGCAATTATTAGAGGCTTTTATGGTATTCATCCAAAACTTGGTCGCGGCCTCACGGCGCTACTTCTGAAAATCCATTGGATTAAGCGATCGGCAGATGGCAAAATCTCACCAGATACCAGGTTGACTTTTTGGCAGTGCAAATTAGCACTGAGAGGACTGCAAAGTTTGCCGCGCCACCGCAGTAGAAAGCCGCTCAGGGATTATTATCTAGTGGATGATAGAGACGCAGTACTAGATGAACTAGAAAAACAAGGCTTTTTCTTCCAGGATATCTGGTATACTACACCAGTTGCCCCAGAACGATATTTTCATAAGGCTGATTTTCACCCAGATGCTTGCCCAGTAGCTTCCGAGATTGCTACCAAGATTATTAATCTACCAACTTGGTATAACAAATCTGACCTTTTACCAGCGCTTAGAATCATTAAACCCCATCTAGTGGAGGGGGAAATTGACTTGCCAAAGGAAGAAAAGAAAGATGTAGCCGAAAGCTCCGCAAGCGCTACTGATGACGATGGTAACAGAGATAGTGGCGATAATGATACTGCAACCGGTGTAAACTCTGATAGCGCAGAAAGCGTCTCAGATTCCGATGAGAAAGCCGCAAAAGATAGCTCCAAGGACCAATCCGAGAAGAATAAGAGGGCAAAGAAAACAGAAAAAGTCGAAGTTAACAAATTTGGCATGGTTAAGGTTAAGAAGATTAAAGAGCTGCCAGGAGTCATCCAGAAAGCGAAAAAGTCGCTTAGCGGCAAGAAAAAGTCGTCAGAGAAAGGTGATTCCGCCAAAAAAGAATCTAGTACGAGTCAAAAAGCGCAAAAAACTCCACTTTTCAAGAAAAAAGAGAAAGATTTGTCAGAATTAGAGCAGCAGTCTGGCTTGCTCTCGAAACTCGCTGAGCAGGAGGAAAAAGCTAAGGAGGAGCAAGAAGAAGCTAAAAAACAAGCAGAAAAAGCTAAACAGCAAGAGAAAAGAGTTGAGGAGAAACAAGAAGAAAAGACAAAGCAGCAAGCAAAGCGTAAAGACGAAAAACAGTCCCAAAACAAGGAGCAAAAAAGCAGAAGCGAAAGCGCTAATACCTATCGGAAGCAGCCGGAAAAGCACCCTGCTCATGTTATTACTAGGACTGATTCCATGCCAGGCATGAGAAAAGCCCCTGAAAAGCTATCTGATCGTGAAATCTTAAAAGCAGAGTTAGAACAGGGAAAGAAAGGCGGCAATAGTGTCATCTAGATTATTCTTAGGTCAAGCATCTAATTACCGTGCCAAAGACGTATTAAGACATACATTTGCCATAGGGTCAAGAAAATGGTCTGATATACTTAAAGTTGAACTGGCGGCAAGATACGGCACTACTAAAAGTCGCGTCAGCCTGATGAGCAACGGTCGTTCTGCCTTAGCCGCCGCTTTGAAGCTAACAGTTTCGGCTGGTTCAAAGGTTATTATTAATGCGTTTACTTGTTACGCGGTTCTTCAAGCCGTCGAAAAAGCTGGATGCGAGATTGTCTATGCGGATATTGATGAAAAAACCCTTAGTTTTACCGCTGATACACTAAAAGCCGCTCTAAAAAAGCATCCAGACGTTAAAGCGATTATTTTGCAAAACACCTTGGGCATTCCGATGGATATCAAGAAGATTGAACAGTTTGCCACGGAACATGAATTAGTCATGATTGAAGATTTGGCTCACTGTGCCGGCATTAAATATCGCGATGGTCGAGAAATTGGCTCCGTGGGTGCTGCCGCCGCCCTCTCATTCGGCAAAGGAAAATCACTTGATGCCATTACTGGCGGTGCACTAGTTATAAATGACAAAAGCATCAGTCCACTTCATGTTGAAAAGCGACCTAAGCTATCCGACAGTCTCCGCGCTAGGTGGTATCCACTCCTTGCCACTATCGGTCGCGGCTTATCCAGGATTCACCTAGAAAAGTATTGGTATGGACCACTTATCAAGATTCATTTTATCGAGCGCGCCGTTGATGCTAAATTAGACTTAAAAACCAGACCCACCTATTGGCAAGATAAACTGATTGCACGCCAGATTCAAAATATTAAAAAACAGGGCGCTACGCCGATTAGAACTTTTGTTTACGTCAAAAACCGTAAAGATTGTATTGAGAAGCTGGCAAAAAACGGCTATAATTTCCGAGAAATTTGGTATGATGTGCCTATTTCCCCAGTGAGATATTATAGCAAGGTGAACTTTAACGAAAAGGAGTTTCCGGTCGCCACCGCAGTTTCGGGAAAGATTGTTAACTTGCCGACCTACTATGGTAAAAAAGCCCTAATTCCTGCCCTCAAAATAATCAAGGAGTACCAGTGATGAAATATCTACCAGATCCACAGATGACTGAGCAATACGATAAGCTAAAAAAATACGAATCGCCGAATTTTCCGCAGTCTGATGCCTGGGCCAAGGTTAATTCTGCTATTGGCCACAAGGTGATCAAAAAGGAATTTAAAAACGGAGGCTTCGCTTACCTTTATATTAAAGATGCTAAACGCGGTCGATTTATGGAAATTCCTTGCGGACCAGTACTGAATTGGGAAGACGAGTCTGAGGTGCGCGCGGCAATTTCCGAAATCAAGTCCGTTGCAAAAGCCGAGCATTGTGGTTTTATCCGTCTAAGACCTCAGCTTTTAGATACTAAGAAGAATCTAAATATTATGAAATCCACCGGTGCTAGACTTGCTCCGTGGTATCTTGCGGCTGAACATACCGTCATTATTGATTTGTCTCAGTCTGAGGAACAACTACTTTCTAATATGCGCCGCCAAACGCGCTATGAGGTGCGTCGCGCAGATAAGTTAGGAATTAAGGTTGAAAAAGGAAATTCTAAGGAGCTATTTAAGGAATTTCACCGGGTGCAGGTAGAAACCGCTAAGCGCCAAGGGTTCATTCCGCCAGACCTTAAAACCTTGATGGCAGAGCGTGAGGCATTTTCAAATAATATTAACATCTACGTCGCAAAGACTAAGGATGGTGAGCCGATAGCGTACGGTTTAATTTTGATAGAAGGTGATGAAGCGGAATACTACGAGGCGGCCTCTACTGACCTTAATCGCAAGCTTCCTGGCGCTTATGCCATGCAGTGGCGCGTAATCAGAGATCTCAAAAAACAGGGAATCAGTCGCTATAATCTCTGGGGAATTGCACCACCAGGGCAACCTAACCATAAATTTGCCGGTGTTACTACCTTCAAAAAAGGCTTCGGTGGAGATGTGGTATCTTATATCCCAGCCCACGACATTATTATTAGTAGGGTCAAATACGCTCCCGATTACGTTATCGAAACAATCAGAAAGAAACGGAGACATCTATGAAATTCACAATAGTTGATGCAACTTCTCGTAAAAAATGGGACGACTTCGTTACGTCTTTTGAGGAGGCAAATTTTCTCCAATCTTGGGATTTTTATGAATTTCACAAGAGCAGAGGAAATGATATTGTCCGCCGTATTGCCGTAGATGAGTCCGGTAAGATTATTGGAGCCTACGCCGGTGTGGTAGAAAAAGCTAAACGTGGCCGACATCTCGCCATTGCCGGCGGGCCAATTTTAGACTGGAATAATCAAAAACTCGTAAGAGATATTTTCTCCGACATGAAGACCCAAGGAGAAAAGTACTCCTGTGTTTTCGTTAGAGTCCGACCCCAGCTAGAACGCTCAAACAAGGCTTTCTCGCTGTTTCGTGATTTAGGCTTAAAGCAGGCTCCTACCTTTCTCTCAGTTGAATATGCGGCTATTCTAGATTTACACAAAAGCGAGGAGGAAATTATTAAAGGGATGCACCGCCGGATTCGTTATGCGGTCAATAATGCCAGAAACAAGGGCTTTACCATCGAAAAGTCGACCGATCCCAAGGATATTCATCAGTTCTACCAGATAGAACTGGAAACTGCTAGGCGCCAGGAATTTGTTGCGTTTTCTGAGGACTATCTGACTAAGCAATTCGCAGCTTTCTCTAAAAATGACGAGGCTGTGCTCTACACTGCTAAGTATGAGGGGCAGATTTTAGCTCAGAATTTTATGATTTTCTATGGCAACGAAGCATCTTACCACTATGCTGTTTCCACGGAACTTGGCACTAAGCTGTCGGGCTCGCCGATTTTGCACGTGGAGGCGATGCGTGATGCTAGAAAACGCGGTATTTTCCGTTATAACCTCTGGGGTATCGTCGGCGAAGACGAAAAGTCGCACCGCTTTTATGGCGTTTCATTCTTTAAGCGTGGCTTTGGCGGCGACGAGTTAAAATATCTACCCGCCCACGACCTTGTCATAAGTCCAGTTAAGTATCTTAAAACTAAGGCCATAGAGACTGTAAGAAAGAAAATCCGCCACACCTAGTAGTTTTAGCCTATCCCACTCAGAATTTCCGTCCATTCCATCCAATTATTACTAAAATCGGCAAAATTATCATCTTTTCAAAAACCGTGCTATAATAAGCATAAGAAATATCTAGGAGATTTTTATGGCAAATATCAGACGTTATATAGAAAGTCACTGGCTAATTTATGCCTTTCAGGGGCTAGTCAGTCTACTATTTGGCTGGTTTGTGATGTTTACTGGTATTAAGGACGTGCCATCTCTGATGGCAGTGGTCGGGACTACGCTTTTATGTCTAGGAATTATCGAGGTTTTTAATCTCTTACACCGGAAACACTACGGTGGTTCTCTCGCCATTTCTCTTATCATGGCTATCTCAGAAATTGTAATCGCGATTCTGCTTCTCGTCACGCTTAGTCAGGACATTGTATGGCAACTAGTTCTAGTGGCTATTTACACTATTGGTCGTGGCATTTTGGAGATTCTACTAGCAT
The DNA here is from genome assembly GCA_017405245.1 of Candidatus Saccharimonadota bacterium. Lineage (GTDB taxonomy): Bacteria > Patescibacteriota > Saccharimonadia > Saccharimonadales > Saccharimonadaceae > Nanosyncoccus. The sequence continues at coordinate 947 of JAFRAU010000019.1, read as the reverse complement.
TTCTCGCAATTACAGATAAGACAGACAAGTTTATGTGGGTCGTCTGTGGCATTTGTGGTTGCGTGATTGGGGTGGTAATTCTTAACTCTGGTAGCTTTGTTGACAGCACTACATTTATTAAGTTCTTTGGTACATACATGATGATTTACGGTATCACCAATCTAATTTATGGCATTCACAACAAAAATGAGCTAACCGAGCAGATAGAAGAAGCGGCGAAGAAGCGAAAATTAAGAAGCCGCCTGAGACTTAAATTAGGTAAAAAATCCGAAAAGAAGCAGAAGTAAAGACAAGAAGTTTACTGAATTGTTGTTTTTTGCTAAGCCGTAACTCCGCCAAGGTTGCTAAATTTAATGTTGTAAAAATTACAACATTATTATGCTTGCGGTTTACAAAAAAATGATATAATAGACTTGTAACACAATTTCAGAATATCCATCAAGATTTTTAACGGCGCTATTGGCCCAATTAAGTCTTGATGGCTGAAATTGTGTTACAACCAGTAGCGCCGTTTTATGTACGATAACGGCAGAGTTTCTGCTGGTTTTTTATGCTAAAAATAGGGAGCATTATGGAAAATAGTATCAATCAAAAAAGATATCAGAAAAAAGAATCAAGTTTAACTTCTAACCGCAAATTTTCTATGACCATATGGCCGCGAATGGCTAGTCTAACTAAATGTCTGTTTTCTATGCATGGCTTCTCGCGCCGTACCGCCACTATTACATTCTCCATCTTCGCAGTAGCCTTTGTCGCTACTTTCCTCTCATTTTCTATCTTTGTTCCAATTAATTCTTCTGATGCAACCACCGTCTCCACTAACGTAGCTTATACTGGGTATCTCATTAACGTCAAATCCTCCGACATTACTATCGATATGGAAGCCTCCCCATCCGGTCAAGTCGCATATGCTAGGGATACTATCGTAACCAATACTAATGCTCCTG
>JAFRAU010000001.1 GCA_017405245.1 Candidatus Saccharimonadota bacterium | reverse complement strand
TAAGATTCTCACTCATCCAACAGTTCCCATCAGCAAGCTTTCTAACCGTGTAGCTAACTTGATTGGAACCAGTGGCCGGAGACGAAGCTGTCCCTGTTCCGTCTAGTCCACGATAGTCGTACAATGTAGCTTGTGCGACATTGGATTATGAAGAAAATCTTTTCAGAAGGTTTTCTAAGTATACTTACTGCCGCCAAAGTACCTAAAAGAGTATAAACTTTTTGAAAACAGTATGTTATAATAAGTTTTTAAGGAGAACTTATGATTTATAAAAAACCTACCAAGGCTATCATCACCGATGCTGGTTTTGCTAGTCGGTATCTGCCAATTACTAAGACTATCCCTAAGGCTATGTTGCCACTAGGGAATCGCCCAATTATGCAACTTGTAGTGGAAGAATGTATCGAGGCGGGAATTGAGGAAATTATTATTGTTGCTACGCCAGAAGGAAAGCATATTTATGACGATTACTTCCATAACCCAGTCGAAAAAATTGAAAAATTACTGACTGCCCAGGGTAAGAAAGATAGGTTTGAACCCGTAAAAAAGGTTTTAGGTTTTCCAAAAGTTACTGTGATTGAACAAGACCAGAGCTTGCCATATGGAAATGGTTCACCGATTGCTTCGGCTAGGGAGTATATTGATGATAACGAAGCATTTATTGTAGCATATTCAGACGATGTGGTCTTTGGCTCATCTGATGTGAAGACTCTAATTGATGCTTATATGGAGCATGACGATGCTAAGGCGATTATTATTGCCCAGGAGATGCCGCACGAAGTCATGAATAAATATGGTGCAATTAGTCTAAGAGATGAATCTCAGATGACCCTAGAAGATATCATCGAGAAATCTGATGACGCCCCGTCTAATTTAGCATCTTACGGTAGATATCTGCTTACTCCGGAGGTGTTTCAGCATCTAGACCCTAAAAATATCGGTAAAGACGGCGAGCTATGGACGGTGGATGCTATTACTAGAATGGCGGCATCTGGTAACGTCTACGTAGAAAAGACCAAAGGGACCTGGATGACTACTGGCGATCCTAAAAACTACTTCATGGCACATCTAAAATATGTCAATGACTACGAAGACTACTCGGACGAAGTTAAAGATTTTATAGCAAAGGAAAAGTAGGGAGGGGAAATGGAACTTGCAACTTGGATACTGGTAATTATCTTGTCAGTTACGCTTTTGATTTTCCTAGTTCTAGGCATTATCTTCTTTATTAAGATGATAAAGATAGCTAATGAAATGCAAAGCCTGATAGATAAGGGTCATGATATTGCAGAAAAAGCAGATGTTATTGCGGGCCACGTTAAGAATATGGCTTCCGTTGGCGTGGTAGGTTCTGTTGCCGGACTTGTCAAAAATATAGCTAACCGCTATAATAATGGTAAAGCTAATACTAACAAAAAATCCGAGAAAGGAGAATAAAATGTCAGAAAAAGGTAAAAAAGGTGGTGGCTTTTTGCTGGGCGCAGCTCTTGGCGCAGTAGCGGGAGCCGTAGCGGGAATTCTGACCGCTCCTAAATCTGGCGCGGAAACCAGAAAAGATATAGAGAAAAAAGGCAGGGCCGCACTAAAAACAGCAAAGGCAAAGGGGAAACAGCTTGAACGCCAGGGCCGCCAAGCCGCTGTAAATGTTAAACGTGAAGGAAAACGTATCGCTGCCTCGACTAAGCGCTCCGCAAACAAAGTTAAGCGTAATGCGGAAAGAGCAGCGAGTAGCGCTAAACGTACTGCCAGCCGAAAGGTAACTCAGGCTAAGCGTGCTACCGCTCGTCAGCTAGAAAAAGGTGCCAAAAAACTTCGCAAATAGTCTCCTTCTTTGATATAATATAACTATGTCAAAGGAGGAAAAAGTAGAGTTAAAGTTGACGCCTGTTTCTAGTGGCGAAGACCTAAAAGTGTCAGATTTTGTGCACTTGCATAATCACACTCATTACTCTCTTCTTGATGGCTTGACTAAAATTCCAGACCTCGTAGAATTTGTAAAGGATACTGGGATGGAAGCCGTTGCGGTAACAGACCATGGCACCATGAGCGGATTAGTCGAGCTATATAAGACCGCAAATGGTAATAAAATTAAACCTATTTTAGGGCTAGAAGCCTATGTCGCCGCTAGAAAACGTACCGACAAGGACCCATCTCGTGACAAAGAGCGATTCCATATTACTTTACTCGCGATGAACGAGAAGGGTTTTGAGAACCTTTGTCGTATGATGACCGAAGCGGAGCTAACAGGTACATACTACAAGCCGCGCATCGATCATGATTTGATGGAGCAATATAACGAGGGGATTATTTGCCTTTCTGGTTGTATGTCGTCAGAAATCTCAATCAAATTACGAGAGAACGACATGGATGGCGCACGTAAGTTAGTCGATTGGTATTCTGGTATATTTAAGGACAGATTCTATCTAGAAATGCAAGACCACGGCCATCCAGATAGTCCAACGCATGACGAGACACAGCGTCGAGTTAATGAAGGTCTGCAAAAACTTGCCAAGGAAACAGGATTGCCACTAGTCGTTACCTGTGACGGGCATTATCTTAAACATGAGGACCAGGATACTCATGAAATTTTGCTTTGTATTGGTACTGCCGCTAACCTTTCCGACGAAAAGCGTATGACTTTAAAAGATTTTGAGCTTCACGTCATTCCGCCGGCGGATATTATTGCACGCTGGGGGAAAGATTTCCCAGAGGCCATCAGAAACACTAAACGCATCGCAGAACGTTGTAACGTGGACTTGCAACTTGGTCGCATCCTAATTCCAAAATTCCCAGGAATCCCAGAGGGAGACGACGAGAAATCTTATCTTGACAAACTAGTATTTCGTGGTCTAGTATTTAGGTATGGGGGCAAAACTGAGGAACAGGCCAAGGACTTGTCGGTTCAGGAATGTCGTAAAATTCTGGAAAAAGCAGAAAGACAGGATGTTTTAGAGCGGATTGACTATGAGCTAAAAGTCGTAGACGGCATGGGGTATAACGGCTACTTTCTGATTGTTCAAGACTTTATTAACTGGGGTAAACGTCAGCGTATTGTTTATGGACCAGGACGTGGTTCTGCGGCCGGTTCTATTTTAGCCTATGCACTTCGTATTACGGAGTTAGATCCACTTAAATACGACCTACTCTTTGAGCGCTTTTTGAATCCTGACCGTATTTCCATGCCAGATATTGATACGGATATTCAAGATACTAGAAGAGATGAGGTTATCCAGTATTGTACAGAAAAATATGGTCGCGGTCGCGTTTCTAATATTGTTACTTTTGGTAAAATGATGGCTAAAAATGCTGTTCGTGATGTTGCACGTGTGATGGAAGTACCATATGCCGAGAGCGACCGGATTGCAAAATTAGTTCCAGACCCGGTTATGGGCCACCATGTCCACTTGAAAGATGCTATCAAGGACGTTCCAGACCTAAAACATGAGTATGAGACAAATCCTACGGCTAAGGAAGTGATAGATTTTGCCTCTAAACTAGAAGGTACCATTAGATCTCATGGTGTACACGCTTGTGGCGTCATTATTGCCCCAGATGATCTCGTAAAGTTTCTCCCACTGGAAGTTGCTAAAAAACGTGGTAGCGGCGGTGAAGAGGTCTTAGCCGCACAGTTTCCAATGACTCAGGTAGAAGAACTAGGGCTACTTAAAATGGACTTTTTAGGGCTTTCTAACTTGTCCGTAATCAATAACGCCCTCAGGATGATTCGAAAGGTCTATGGCGAGGATGTCGATATGTACGCCTTGCCACTAGATGACGAGAAGACATATGCTCTTTTGCAACGTGCCGAGACTACTGGCGTCTTTCAGCTTGAATCTGCTGGCATGAAACGCTATCTTAAAGATTTGAAAGCCTCCACGTTTGAGGATATTATCGCTATGGTAGCGCTTTATCGCCCTGGCCCAATGCAATTTATTGACAGCTTCATTAGAAGAAAACACGGCAAAGAACCGATTACCTATCTCCATAAGGGCTTAGAGCCGGCCCTAAAAAACACTTATGGAATTTTAATCTACCAGGAACAATTCATGCAGATTTCTAGGGAATGGTGCGGCTTTACTGGTGGCGAATCCGATACCTTGCGCAAGGCTGTTGGTAAGAAAAAAGTCGACCTCATGGAGAAGCTGAAACCCAAATTTATCAAAGGTGCAGTAGAGGTAGGCGGCGCAACTGAGGAAATCGCTGAAAAATTTTGGAATCAGCTGCTAGACTTTGCTAACTACTGCTTTAACAAGTCCCACGCCGCGTGCTATGCGTTGATTGCGTATTGGACGGCTTATCTCAAAGCTCACTACCCAGACGCTTTCATGGCGGCTTTAATGACCTCTGATATGCGCTGGACTGATCGTCTCAGTATAGAGATGGCGGAATGTAAACGTATGGGTCTCAATGTCTTAGGTCCAGATATCAATGAGTCTTACGGAGACTTTGCTATCGTTAAAGGCAAGAAAACTATTCGTTTTGGCCTTTCTGGTATCAAAAGCATGGGTAAAGCCTTAGTAGAGGAAGAAGTAATTCCGGAACGCGATAAGCATGGCCCTTTTAAATCCGTAGCGGATTTTGCCAAAAGAGTTAATTCTACCAAATTTAATAAGCGTTCTTGGGAAGCAGCTATTAAGACTGGCGCCTTTGACCGCTTTGCCGATCGCTCTGACCTTCTCTTTAACCTCGAAGCTATTCAGGCGTACGGCGCTAAATGTCAGAAAGATACCGCATCTGGCCAGACTGACCTCTTTGGTCTTCTTGGTGCTGCCGGCACAGTCCCGGAGCCAGAAATCAAAACCGCCCCAGTAAAGACCCCCGAAAAAGAACAACTACTCTGGGAGCGAGATTTGCTAGGTCTTTATCTATCGGCACATCCATTAGACAAATATGATACCTATTTTGATGAGCAAACCCACCCTTATTCCGTGGTTTCACAGGAAAACAATAACAAAATTGCCACCGTTGGCGGAATTATCACTGATGTTCGGACCATTCTCACGAAGAAAAATGACAAAATGGCTTTTGTTAAAATTGAGAATAAGACATCTGAGCAAGAAATTATCGTTTTTCCGAGTATTTTTGCCGAACACGGCGCAAAACTAGTCAAAGATAACGTTATTAAGGTAACGGGTAGGATCAATGCCACAGATAAAAACGGCAATCCTACCCCAGAAGTGAAACTTTTGGCAGAGAGTATAGAACTTATCACGGATGATGCATTAAATTCGTATGAGAGCACTGGCGCCGTCCTAGAACCGCCAAAACTCGACGCTTCGTCGGAGCGCCGCCCTAGGAATAAGGTTTCAGCCGAATACGTCAAAAAACGCGCAGGAAGCGGCGATTTTGGCAATTTTCATGGAGGACAGCCGCCAAAATCCGCAAAATCTAGCAACGCCGCCGCTGACTCCACCCCTGTAACGCCAGTTACTCCGCCAGAAAATCATCGTCATGAGCGACTTTTTTGCCTCATTAAAGATCCAGAAAACACCGATACTCTCTCTGAAATTAAACACCTTTGCGATAATCACCCTGGTGTTCAAGAGATAATTTTGGTTTTACAAGATGAATCAGGCAAAAAGCCACTCAGGATGCCGTTTAAGGTGGAGGCATCAGAGGAGCTAATCAAGCCACTGGAAGCACTACTTGGTACAGATTGCGTCAAGATAGCGTAGTTTCAAGATTTCCAAATTTGACGGTTTATGCTACAATGAGAAAAAAGGAGAGATTATGGAGATTATACTTTGCCTTCATAATATCAGGTCAACTTACAACGTGGGCGCCATTCTTCGTACGGCCGAAGGACTAGGTATAGAAAAGGTGATTTGTTCTGGTTACACACCTAGCCCACTAAATCCGAACCTCTTGCCACACCTCGCTACTAAGATAGAGCATCAGATTGCTAAAACTGCCCTGGGAGCAGAAAAAATGGTGCCAACCTATTGGACGGATGACTTAAAAAAGCTTTTGAAGCGTTACAAAGAAGACGGCTATCAGATTATTGGCCTAGAAAACCGCATTGATGATGGCCGAAAATACACACTCGGCTCGCCTACACTACTTTCTCGCTTGCGTGATAAGGCGGTTTTAATCCTTGGAGAGGAAGTTCAAGGTATTGACCAAGCACTTTATGATGACGTCGACCTCTTTATCGAAATTCCTATGGTTGGCAAAAAAGAGAGTTTTAACGTTTCTGTTGCGACCGGAATTGCGCTCTATGCCCTTAAAACCGCATTCTAGGGGCTTTTCATGAAAAAAGCTGTATTACCGCACTCTGCTACAAAAACGTCTAAAATCGCAGGAAAAGCCACTTTATATCAAGATAAGACTCGTCACTACCTCTGTATAGATCTAAAATCGTTTTACGCCGCGGTAGAGTGTGTAGAACGTGGGCTAGACCCCATGACGACTGATCTTGTGGTTGCTGACGAGCGTCGCACCAGAGGTACGATATGCCTTGCCGTATCACCTTCTCTTAAAGAAAAAGGCGTAAAGAACCGCTGTCGTCTCTTTGAAATCCCAGATCGACTGCTTCAAAAAACTATTGTTGCTCCCCCACGCATGCAAAAATACATTGATTACTCTGCTCGGATTTATGGGCTATACCTTGAATATTTTTCCCGGGACGACATTCACGTCTATTCTGTTGATGAGTGCTTTATTGACGTTACGAGCTATCTAACACTTTATCATAAAACTGCCAGGGAATTAGCAGAGTTTTTGATGAATGAAATTTCGGAAAAAATCGGCGTACGGGCAGCGGCGGGAATCGGTACAAACCTCTATCTAGCTAAAATTGCACTCGACATCACCGCCAAGCACGCCACAGACTTTATCGGTGAATTAGACGAGAAGCTATATCGGAAAACTCTCTGGCACCATCGCCCCTTGACTGATTTTTGGCGCATAGGCCCAGGTATTTCTAAAAGGCTAGAAAAACATTGTCTTTATACTATGGCTGATGTCGCTCATGCCGACGAGGACGTCCTCTATGATATTTTTGGAAAAGATGCAGAACTTTTAATAGACCACGCCTGGGGTCGGGAGCCAGTCACTATTGCCGACATCAAGAATTATCAGTCCAAGGAGACTAGTTTCTCCTCTGGACAGGTGCTTCCAAGGGATTATAACTACGAAGAAACTGCCCTAGTTGTTCGGGAAATGATGCGTGACCTCTGTTTGCGATTAGTTAAAGAAGGTAAAGTAGCCACCTCTGTTACGCTTTCGCTCGGACTAGCTAGAAATGAACTTATTTCTCTTAAAAACGAGCCAGAACATAGCGCTATCGGTTCTCCCGGTTCCTTTATCGGCGGGAAAAAAGGTTTTCTCTCTGGCACGGCTAGATTTATCTCTCCCACTAATTCCGTAAGTGCCGCCACGGAAGTAATTGACGAGCTCTATTTAAGTGTCGCAAATAAATCTCAACATTATCGACGTATCTACTTAAACTTGAACCATCTACTCCCAGCTAATGCACCAGTCCAACGTTCACTATTCGAGAAAACAGAGAGAGTCAGTGACAAGAAGATTCAGTCTGCGATTTTAGATATAAAGTCCAAATATGGTAAAAACGCAATTTTTCGGGCCGAAGATCTAGAAAAAAGTGCTACGGAGTTACTTAGAAATACGCTCATAGGAGGACATAATGCCAGTTAGTCCTCATAGTCTCCGTGAGAAACGTTCAAAAATGCCAGTATCAGACCGCGCCAAGCAATTTATGTCGTTTGCAGCATTAAGCGGTTTAGACGTGGCTCTGGCTAAAAAGGAGTGGGAAATAGCGGAAAAACAGCGTTTAAGAGATAAGGTTTGGCAAGAAAATGCCGCATCTTACCCTGAAAACCAGAGCGTAGATCCATCAAAACAAAAAGATGTTAAAAAGGCCCGCCGTAGCGGGCCTGAGGTGGGCTAGATTGGTTTAGATAAATCAGTTTTTGGCATTATTTCTCGCCAGTCGGCAAGTTCCGATACCGCCTCGGCAAAGCCATGATCATAGTAGGCTGAATATAAGATGTGTCCTACTGTTAAATAGAAAAGTCCTTGCAAGGCGTATGACAAAATAGTAAGTGCAAGTATAACGATAATCGGCCAAAGCCTGAGAATTGCTATCGAGACAGCGGCGCTAATCGGTATCAGGAATGCTAAAATGTATTTTCTTAGAATCATGAGAAAAGACACTTCACCGGAGGCATGAAGACACATTACAATTCTCTGCCGATAATACTCAATATTTGCGATGGCCGATATACGATTTGCTTCCATATCTTCGTGTGTCATCTTAGTAAAATCTTCTGCGTGATGATTGTACGCGTCACTATATCCCTGATGACGAGCACTCTCTATCGAGCTATCAGACCTAAATTCTGTGATTATATTGCGCTTGCACTGAGAGCGAATTTGACTAAGTCTCGCTATAAGGCTTTCAGGCTTAATGTTCTCTTCCATTAGCATCACCTCCTAATGTACTAGCCCACTTCAAAGTATTATACCATAAAAATTAAAGAAAAACCCATGTCTTTCCGATTGCCCATACAACTTTCACAACCTATGCAACATTTCGGCAGGGGTTCTATAACTTATACTTAAGTGTATACGATGGTAGTTATAAAAGTCAATATAAGATAGTATTTTGTCGTCCATCTTCTTTAATGATTCGCTCTCTAAAT
>JAFRAU010000018.1 GCA_017405245.1 Candidatus Saccharimonadota bacterium | reverse complement strand
GGAAGGACTGTTGGTATTGGTAATAATAGTATCCTTAGCAAAAGTAGTTGCACCGGTAGGAGTGGTAGTTAAGTTCATAGCAACATCAGAAGATTTAACGGTGATTTTATAACCAGAAGATTCGATATTGGCTGTAACCGTAGCGGCATCAGAAGAGCTAATTGGAGTGAAGATAGAAAAAGAGAGAAAGGTAACAACAAAAGCAATGAAGAAGATAGAGAAAGTAAGTGTGATGTTGCGGTGATTTAATATCTGCCTAATGTGACTGCCTTTTGATGTTGTTTCCATTTATACCTCCGATTATTGTTTGCAGAGGTCGCAAATAAAATAGCGACCACATGCGTGTTCGCGAAAACAACACCTAGAATCGTCAATAAAACGTATCTAGCACATGTGGTCGCTAGTTCACGTTTTAGTGACGATTCCCGCCTGACGTAGACGTACTATTTCCTATAAAAATATTCTAGGTTTTGTTGTTTTCGCAAGTTCTATTATATAGTGCGGAAGCGGAAAATGGAAGTGCTTTTCTCGAAAAAGTGTTGTAAAATTTACAACATTATTAGTATTGAGGAGATACTTGGTGTCCTAAACTTAGGAAGAGAACTCAAAAATCTCAAATGTATTGAGTTAGCGTACTCGAATGCATTATACTAGTACGCGAACTAGTACGCGGGCCTTGCGAAAAATAAGTAAAAATGATAGAATAATATTAGTGGTCTCGTCGTCTAGTGGTCTAGGACGCCTGGTTCTCATCCAGGAAATCGCGGGTTCGACTCCCGCCGGGACTACCATTTTTGTTGTGATGCCCAATCAATAATCTTGGCTACGCCGTCCTCTGTCCGAGCTTTAATACCAGAGATATTAAAGCCATCGCCAGAAACAGTTGCCCCGTTTAGCTTTTCTTTGAGGGTGTCATAAGTACCGGCATTACCTGAACCCTCGTGTGTATTAAATGGAAAAACAGTCTTACCGGTAAAATCGTGATTTTCTATAAAAGTGTAAACAATCATTGGTAAATCTCCCCACCAGATTGGATAGCCCAGGAAGATTGTGTCATATTCTGACCAGTTATCTATCTCTCCGATGTAGGCTGGGCGAGCATCTTGGTCGCGCTCATCCGTAGCGACGGCAATACACCCCTGATAATCAGTTGGGTATGGTTTTTCCGGAACAATAGCAAAGATGTCTGCGTTTAAGCTTTCGGCAAGTTTTTTGGCTAAAATTTCCGTATTGCCAGTTTCGACGGTGCCAACGTTATAATTTTCGTCTGGACGAGAGAAGTAAACGACTAAGATTTTGTGGTTTTCCATGATAATGACTCCTTTTTTATATTGTAACAGATATTTGATGCAAGTAGGATGAAAAACTTGCACCTAGGCTCTTAATATTTCACACTGCCGGTAGAATTTGGCAAAGCAGAAATGATGATTTGTCCTGGTGTGAAACTGATAATATTGCCGGCGCTATCTTTGAAGGTGATTTGATCGTGCTTATTATTCTTAACCCAAGTGCCTTTTTCTGCGGTGCCATTCTGGAAGATATAAGCGTTGCCAGAGCCAATGGTTTGAATTACTTGATGGTAATTATCTGAGGCTAAGTACTCATCTACCATCATAGCGATAACGACTTTTGGACTAACCTGCTTAGCGGCGCCGCATTCAGACTTTGGATCTGGCTGATTGAGCCCGGCTGGGCAAGAGTAAGAAATATGCTCCTGACCGTTCGCGTAGGAACGTAAGTAGGAATTGGTGTTCTCGTCGTATTTATAGTGGACATTAAATGATGGAACGTAGCCAAAATTGACTTCGATGTCGGTGATAAGTGGAGTAAATGGAGTGGAACTTTCTGCATCCTCAGTATTTTGAGTGTCAGAGGTAGAACTGTCACTCGTATTCTTTCCGGCTTTTTCACGGGTGTCCTGGACAGCTTTTTCAGCTTCATCCGGAGTGAGGCGTGGGAAAACGGAAGGAGTAGAAGTGGTATAGCTCATGCTACTATTAAATTCAGCAAGCAAATTTGGCGAAGTCATGAGATTATTTGGAGCCCAATAACTATTTTTATCTCGCCACATGTAGACGGCAGATTCATTAAGATCGCGATAATTGCCGGTAGCGAGATCAAGAGTGGCTTCATCAGAGCCGCCGGCATGAACTACCGTACAATCAAATGGTGTATCCCAATCTAAATAATAGCTTCTAAGAGAGCGAATTGGTCCGATGACAGAGCCTTCCGGGTTTTGATAAATGGCGGCAAATCTAGTAATTCCAGCTTCGGCGATAGCCTCAAAAATGACAGCTGCATCACTTAGGCCGGTTTGTGGGCGAGCACCATCTAGGCCGTTGGGAATCTGGATACAGTAAGTCGGCATAGAGTTAATAGAGGCATCAGAGATTTCTAAGCCAGTGAGTTTACTATAAATCTTTGGTTTTTCAGGTGTGCTTTCGGTGGCGGATTCAACTTTGTTTTCGGCTGGCTTAGGCATAAAGAACATAAAATAACAGAAAACTGCGGTCCCAGCAAGTAAGAGAAGGATAATAATGGAGATAATAATGATTTTTTTGCGTTTTCTCTTTTTTCGTTCTTCTTCGGTCAATAATTTTTTAGGCTTTTTGCTTTTCTTTTCTAGTTTAGGGTCGTAAACTTCATCATCTGATGGGATATGATTATTAGAAGACTGTGACTCGGCTTTTTTAGAAGAGCTTGCTTCTTTTTTGATCTGTGTAAGAGCTTGGTCTTCTGTGGCTGATAATTCTTGTTCTATGTTCTGACTCTCCTCTGTGACTGGTATTTTTTGCTCTATGGTCGGACTCTCCTCTGTGGACACATTAGACTCACTGCCAGTCTCCGCCACTTGATTAGTCTCAGCTACCTCGCCCTCGCTGGAAACTACTAAATTATTAGTTTCTTGTTTTTCTACACCCTTTTTACTCATAATGATTCTATTATAACATGCTTATGCTAGACTTTGGGAAAAACTGATATTTTGGGAATAAAAACGATTAGAGCGGTTTTCTAGTTAAGAGTATCGATATTCGGATTGAAGGTTTATAAATCATTGACGATAGCAGAACGAGTAGCGTTTAAACGGGAAAGTGTAGTATTCTTGCCAAGAACTTCCATGGTGAGATGAAGAGCGGGAGAAAACTGTGCAAAAGAAAGGGCGATTCTGATGAGGCTAAATAGTTCCGCCGGTTTTTTGCCAGATTGTTCTAGTAAGTGATTAAGAGTATCTTGCAAAGTTTCTGCGGTCCAATTTGGCTCGCTAATAGAATTTAGCTGATCGATTACGAGAGACAGTAAATCGCGTTGTTCAGTCTCGGAGAGCTTTTTAATAAACTTGTTTGATGCTAGCATTTCTAGATCAATACGAGGGTCTTCAAAGAAGTAGCCAGTATAAGAGCGGAGGTCGGATAAAGTTTTGAGGCGGTCATAGATGATGCTAAGGACGCGTTTTCTATATTCTTCGGAGTAGTTTTTAGCTGAATCTGGCCAGAAATTGATGAGGTTATCGCGGTTAGGATTGGCCTCGTGCGCAGCTTTTGCGGCCTCGTCCTTAGAAATAGTTTTGGCATATAGTGCGTCGACACCCTGCTCGTCGAAAATCTTTCGAATCCATTGGCCGTTTTGCCAAAGGAGTTTTACTTCATCAAAACGAGCGCCAGAACTTTGGATACGATTGATTGAGAAACTTTTTTCTAATTCTTCTTTTGAATAGATTTCCTGCTCGGTGCCATCATTCCAGCCAAGGCAGGCGAGGTAGTTTAGCATAGCTTCTGGAAGTACACCTTCGTCTTTATAGTCAATGACGGACTTAGCGCCATCACGCTTAGAAAGCTTTTTATTACCAGTGGTAGCAAGAACATGAGGTAGAGAGACGAACTTAGGATGCTCAATCTCTAAGGCCTCATAGATATTGAGATAGTTTGGCATACTAGAAAGATATTCCACGCCGCGGACGATATGAGTGACACACATTTCTAAATCATCCACAATGTGAGCGAAATTATAAGTAGGCATACCATCAGCTTTAATAAGAATAATGTCATCTAAGACTTCTGGGCCGGTAGACAAGTCGCCCATGACCTCGTCATGCCACTTGTAGCTTTTTGGTTCCGACTTGAATCTGAGTGGGGTGCCAGGTTCCCAGACGGTGCTATCAAGTTTTTCTGGGCGGTGATTGCGGTAAAGATAGGGGATTTTCTTTTCATTATCAGCTTTTCTGTATTCGTTGATCTTTTCCGGAGAAGTATTATCGGCGTAGGCGCGTCCTTTTTCTAAAAGCTTCCTGGCATAAGCGTGATAAATGTCTCGACGTTCTGATTGATAATATGGTGCGTGTGGGCCGCCGACTTCTATACCCTCATTCCAATTTAGCCCGAGCCATGTCAAAGTTTCTAGGATAAGGTCCGTAGCGCCATCAACAAATCGTGAACGGTCAGTATCTTCGATACGTAAGATGAAGGTGCCGTTGGTTTGTTTGGCGATAAGATATGGATAAATTGCACTTCTGACGTTTCCGAGATGAATATAGCCAGTAGGGCTAGGTGCGAAATGAGTAACAAAATGAGAATTTTTTAGATTAGACATAAGATAATTATAGCATATATTGACTTTTTAGCCAAAGTATGGTATAATAGTAGTATATGGATTGACGATGCTTTTTGGCGTAAGCATGATGACTTTGACGATTAGAGAGAAGTGGCGAGATTTTTTAGCTGTTCTTTTGTGAGCAGCTTGCCACGACTTTTGACTTTATAGAGGATGCCACCGTTGACCCAAGTGGAACTATCGCTATCGATGTAAATTGTGATTCCCTGCTCGCGCATGGTAGTATAATCCCCATTGTAATTCTTTTTGACGTAGTTATTTAAGAGTGCGGTGCTGTCCCAGGTAGAATTTTCTTCGGAAAGGGTGAAAGAATTACTTTCGGAATCTTCAAAAGTCATAACGATTTCGCCGTCTTTGTCAGATGAAACATTGGAAAGCGAATAACCTCGTGGAACAATATCTGGGTAGGAAGCTTCAATGCCTGTTTGCATAGCGGCGACTTTGACGGAAATATCCGGCATATTGAAATGAACGAAAGCGAAAAGTGCGGCTACGGTAAGAGCGGAACAGGTAAGTGCGAGGATAATGCGGCCACCTTTTCTCTTTTTGCGAAATTCACCATGCATTTCTTCTGTATCTGTTTTTTGCTCCATGGTAGCGACGTTTCTGATAGCAGATTTTAAGACTTTGTCACTGGCAGATTTAGAGACCTTCGGAGCGGGAATGGCAGGTTTAGCTGATGCAGGCTTGGCGAGGCTAGTCGTAGGCTTGGATTTTTGCCAAAACTTGATTGGTGATTTTTTGACTTCTGGCTTAGCTGCTTTTGGTTCGGCTACCTCTGGTTTTACAACTTTTGGTTCAATTACTTTTGATTCAGCCGCTTTTGGCTCGACCGACTCTGTTTTAGCTGCTTTTGGCTCGACTGACTCTGTTTCAACTGCTTTTGGCTCGACTGCCTCTGGTTTTACAACTTTTGGTTCAATTACTTTTGATTCAGCCGCCTTTGGCTCGGCTGGGTTCGGCATAGCCGCTTTTGGCTCGACCGATTTAGGTGCGGATGCCTGTGCAGTAGGAGAGTGGTGATCTGGCCGTTTGACGTAGCGTCTAGAAAGCGTGGTGGATTTTTGTAAGAGATTATGGGTGGTGTTGCTGTTTATGGCATTTTTAGAGAAAGAAGGTCTGGACTTTGCCGCTCGTGTGGGCTTTTCTGAGCTAGACTTTGCTGCTGGGGTGGATTTTTCTGTGGTTGACTTTTCTAAGCTAGACTCTTTTGAGGCGGGCTTTTCCGGGGTGGATTTAACAGCGAGCTTGCCCAAGGCTTTTTTGGTAGATTTTTTAGGAGAGGAATCAGAATTAATGGAAACCTTGGTAACCTTGACGGTTTTAGTGGTTTTGAGAGTTTGGGAAGACTTGGCCTTATTATTTTTGGCGTGAGTGGCAGTAGATTTCTTATCGTCTGTACTAATGCTAATCTTTTTAGCAGTTTTAGTACTCGGCGAAGTACTTTTCGCGAGTTTCTTCTCATCTGAATTGTCAGTTATTTGAATTTTGGTCATGATAGTATTACCTTCCACAAATGGGTTATCCTTATTATAACTTAAAGCATTATAAAAAAGCAATAACAATTTTGAGAAAATTTGCTAAAATAGAGATATGGACAAGGAGCGCAAGAAGCGTTTAAGGACCATTAAGTTGATTGTCACAGAAGTAATCATGGTGGTGGCAATAGCTGTGATGGTGGTGATTTTGACGATGCTCGCGATGGGATATAATCTTAATAAAGATGGTGAGCTGGGGCAGTCGGGATTAGTCCAGATTAAATCTATTCCGACAGGTGCCGAGGTTATAATTGACGGAGAGATGATTGCACCACATACAAATACTTCACGAATGCTCTCGGCGGGTAAACACCAGATTAAGCTTCAAAAGGAAGGCTATGATAGCTGGAACAAAGAAATAGAAAGTGAGTCCGGGTGGCTTCTAAAACTTGACTATGCAAGATTATTCTTGCAAAATCGGACAGCAGAGAAGGTACGAGAATATGATGGTGATTTTAAGTTTATTGTACCGGCGAGTGATGGTTCGCAGATTATTTATGCAACAGACAATAGTACAAAATGGAAATTGCTAAATATTCGTTCTGATGATGTTTCCGAGATGGAACTGGACGTGGCGGAGATTACTGCTGGATTAGAAATCAAAAATGTTTTTTGGAATGAGAATAATGATAAACTACTCGTGATGACTAAAAAAGGTGAGGCGACGGAATGGTTGCTGATAAATACTAAGGATATTAATAATAGTATTAATCTTTCGCGCCAGTTTGGAATGGACTTTTCTGATGTGAAATTTTTAACAGCAGATGGGCAGAGACTGTTAGGGCTAGAACAGGGGAACTTACGGTTAATTACGGTGAGCAATAAAACGGTCTCTCAGGTGATGGCGAAAAATGTTGATAATTATTATACCGATAGCGGCAATATCATTTATAGTAAGAAAGCCGATGATAAATATATGATGATGCTCTATCAAGAAGCGACAGAGGATGTTTTGGTGACGGAATTTCCAAAAGATAGTAGAGTGAAATTAGCTCTTTCTCAGTATCTTGGTAAAAAATATCTGATGTTTACGGTTAATAATCGAATGTACGTTTATCGGGGAGAGCTGCCGACTGCGGAGCGAACTTTGTCGGAGATGGAACTTGTCATAGAGAGTGATATTGATTTTATTCCAGATAATCTGACGGTTTGGACAGACGATCAATTAGTTATGGCAAGAAAAGCGGAAAAGATTGCAATGTTTGATGCGGAGCTTGGCAAGCTTTATAATTATGAGGTAGAGAGCGATAAAGTATTTTTCCTAGACATGTATTTGATCGGTACGATAGTGGATAATAAATTAATAGTAAGAGACTTTGACGGCGGAAATCGTAGGGAGCTAGCTAATGCGACTGGCGCTAGCGTGATAACGATAAATCATAAATGGCTTTATTACTGCACAAAGATTAATGATAAAGTTAATATATTTAGAGAAAAAATTGTAGACTAGTGACTGGCCAGAAAAACTAAATAAGTATCGGTTGCTGGTAGGGTGATAAGCCGGCTACTAGAAAGAGATAGGCTAGTTGTTGCCAGTGAGAAAGTTCCAAATTCTCTCAAAGAAGGTAGGTTCGTTCTGTGGCATAACTTCGGTGGTAGTACTAGCATCATCTACTGTCTCAGACTGAACGGCGCCTGATGGTGATGGATTTACTTGCTCAGCGGAAACGAGCAGACGGAATCTGGCTGTGCCGAGAGGTGTGCAGGTGATTAAAGTGAGCATTGGCTTATCAGTATCGTAAACAAGAGCGGCGACATTGCTTGGCTCTACTGTTTCGGACCCAGTAACAGAGTAGGTATAGCGAGTACCCTGGTAGTCTATATAGATTAAATCACCAGGATTAAGACGTTCTAGCCCGGAGAAAATGAATTTGTACTGGTTATTACTATAAATATCACCTGCGGAGTGACCGGTAATGACGAGATTGCCAATTTCGCCAGGCATAGCTGAGGCGCCAGGAATAGCAAATTGGGCAACGCCATTTTCCATAGCATTATTGATGCTGTCGGTATCATTAGGAATGCCAAAATTGACTGGTACGTCGACATTTAGCTTAGGAATAATTAGGCGGTTATCCGGGCCAACGGCAGTAGTAACGGTAGGGTCAAGTGCGGTAATGCCAGAGTCTTCGGAATTGCCAGGAGAGACATACGCCATGATAGGTGCGAAAATTAGGCGGTTATATTGTAAGAATAGAATAAGCAGTACTACAAATACCCCAGCTATAATTGGAATTAAGTGGCGGACTTTGCGTGAAGCTTTGGTTTGTTTGACGGCTTTTTCGCGGATTTTTTGACGAAGGGATTCCATAATTCCCTGCTCTTCTTCGGTGGAAGGGTCATTCGCAAGATTGCCCGGGAGAAGATGAGACTTTTTCTTGGGATTTTCAGTTGAGACAATAGGCTTAGTCCCAGAAAGACCAGTATCTCTTAGAAGATTTTCTTCGTCGCGGCGTTTTCTTTCAGCTTTTAGTTTTTCTGTTTCAATATAATCATGTGCGGCTTTGGCATAGTATTCGCTGTAATACTTCTGATAATATCCTTGCCAGGCAGAGTGGTATTTTTGCCATTGTTCAGCCGTGGCTTTGTTTGAGGTAACAGTAGCATTAATTGGGGTTTGTTTGTAACTGGCAGTGGTACTAATTGGAGCTTGATAATTTTGTTGGTTGACACCAAAATTTCTTGAAATAGTAGATGATTTTTGGATATTTTGCGTATCAGAATTATAAGCCGCTAAAACTTTTTTCCTGGCAATTTCTGCGGCGGTTTTGCGTTGACGGGCTTTTAATTCTGCATCCGAATCCTGCCCACCGTTTTTCTGATCCATAGAATTATTATAACATATCATGATTATTCTAGCTATACTTTCTGGCTTGTGCAATAAAATTCAAATCTGGCTATAATAAGATTCAAGTAGTCGATAAACATGCTATAATGGTGGTAATATTAAAAGGAGTTTTTTATGTTTGATTTATCAGGAAAAATTGCAGTTGTAAGTGGAGCTAGCTCTGGGTTGGGTGTTCAGATGGCTACTGCGTTTGCTCGGCAGGGAGCTAATCTTGTCATTTTGGCTCGACGCTATGAAAGATTAGAAGAGCTTAAAGCTAAACTGGAAAAAGAATATAAAGTAGAAATTTTACCAATCAAATGTGACGTTACTAGTACTGACGACATTAATAATGCCGCTAAAACCGCAGAGAAACACTTCAAAAAAGTTGATATTTTACTAAATTGCGCCGGCTCTTCCAAAGATAAAGGAGTTATTGATATGGCTGATGATGAGTGGGACTTTACTATTGCCACTGATGAGACTAGTGTCTTTAAGATGACTCGGGCCTTTGCCAAAATTATGAAAAAGAATCACTACGGACGAATTATTAATATTGCTTCGATGTATGGTCTTGTTGGTAACACAGAGATTTACACTGTTGCGTATCACGCTTCAAAGGGTGCAGTGGTTAATTTTACGCGTGCTGTGGCCGCAGAGCTTGCTACTGATGGTATTACCGTTAATGCAATCTGTCCAGGCTATTTTGAGACCGAGCTAACCAAAGCCGTGCTTGATACTCCTAGGTTTCAGGAATTTGCTAAAACTCACGTTCCGATGCAACGCTATGGCAAGCCAGGAGAACTTGATGCCGCAGCAGTATTTCTAGCAAGCGCTGAGGCTAGCTACGTTACAGGAGTCATTCTGCCAGTCGATGGTGGCTACACCGCAATCTAAAATAGTTTATAAATAAGGGCATCTTTAACGATAATTATAGGGTAAATATGGGAAACACTGAGGCGCAGCAACAAAACGCAGACGAAGTCCATCGCATAATGTGCGAGCGCGGATTTGAAACTGCGTCAGATTCTAATCTAAAAAAGAAGTCCCGCCGTATCGATTTTGGCATCATCAGCAAAGCATTAATTGCAGTTCTAATCATCGGTGCTTTATCGTTTGGTGTTCTCGCAATAACAAACTCGTCCAAGAATCAAAGGGAAGAAAAAGATAGTTCAAATAATACCTATGTAGAGCAAAACGCGGACGATGTAGATGGCACAGAAAACGAAGCTGCAAATACCGAATCTACAAAAGACACTGCATCCGTAACGAGTACTGGCGCTAGTCAAGCTGATGCCAGCTCGCCCCAAAGCTCAGTCTATCAGCCATCAGTTCCGAGTACGAGCCAGAATATCGATAATAGCTATTCTGCGCCAGATTGTAGCGCCGAAGAACGCGAAGTAGAAATTCGAAAAATTTTAATGGAGCGTGAAGAACAACAATATAACGATATTTTCAATAACCGCAAATCATACAGTGAGCTAGCAGATCAGGCCGGCGATAATCTTATGCAGGCGAACATTCTTTATACAGAACAAAAAGCGCGTATAGATGCCGCCTGGCAGGTCTATCAAGACGCACAGGCCGCATATCAACTATCCTACGATAGTATGCTAAATTGTGAACGACAATAGCGCAATTTATTATACGATTAATATCTAAAACCAACAAAAAATCGGATTATTCCGATTCCCTATTTCTGGTGGGCGAAGAGGGGGTCGAACCCTCACTTCCTTGCGGAAACCAGATTTTGAGTCTAGCGCGTCTACCAATTCCGCCATCCGCCCAGTGTCTAGAATTATACCATAGATTGACTTTTTAGGCAAAGATATTTGGTTCCATCATAAAACCCCCGAACATGACGGGGGCAAAACTCAACTCTACAATTCTATTTTAGCAAACATTGAGCTAATGTCAATAGATTTTAGGTGAATAATTTTGAGATTTTGGGCTGAGATTATGTTAAAATATAATTAAAGATAGGAGGAGTGTGAGCAAGGTATTTTTTATTAAAGATATTACAGCGGAAAATTTGGTGAAGGTTTATGATGCGCTAGGAGTCTCACTCTCTGGTAGGGTGGGTGTAAAAGTCTCTACTGGTGAGGCGGGCGGAAATAATTACTTAAAACCGGAACTGATTTCTGACTTAGTTAAAAAAATAGACGGCACTATCATTGAATGTAACACGGCTTATCCAGGAAAACGCAATACGGCAGAAGACCACATGGAAGTAGCAAGAGTACATGGATTTACGGAAATTGCGGATGTAGATATTATGGATCCTGAAAATGCAGAATTTGAGATTCCGGTTCGTATAAAGAATAATGAGCCAGGCAAGCATCTTGATGTAGACATTGTAGGCGAGCACTTAAAAAACTATGACTCAATGCTCAATCTTGCACATTTTAAGGGTCATGCGATGGGTGGATTTGGTGGAGTACTAAAAAATCAGTCAATTGGTGTGGCGTCGAGACACGGCAAGGCTTATATTCACTCTGCTGGCAAAACTAAGAGTCCGAAACTCTGTTGGATTAGACAGCCTAAGCAAGAGGATTTTTTAGAAAGTATGGCTGAGGCGGCAAAAGCGGTGGCTGATTACTTTGAGAATAAAGGTGGAAAAATATTGTATATTGACGTAATGAATAATCTATCGGTGGACTGCGATTGTGATTCTTCGCCAGAGGAGCCATGCATGGCGGATATTGGTATTTTAGCATCAGAAGACCCGGTGGCACTAGACCAGGCGGCAGTTGATCTTGTTTATAATTCTACGGACAAAGGGAGAGACCATTTTGTGGAGAGAGTGGAACGGCAAAATGGTACGCATATTTTGCCGTATGCAGAAGAAATTGGTCTGGGCGTACGTAAGTATGAGCTAATTAAATTGTAGGTGGGAAAATGGAAAGACGGATTAAAAATTACGAAGAATATATCAAAAAGCGCGTAAAATCTAGTGATGCAAAATTAATTGAATATCATCGAGAAATGATAAAAAACTTCCAACACGAGCGGCTAATTCATTTAATAATCATGCTGTTTTTCATTATGATTACACTGACGCTTATCGGTGTCCTTACGTGGCTACTGGCTCTGGTATCGGTTAAATACTGGATGGATTTTTTGCCGCTAGTGATTGCGACACTGCTGCTTATTATTCTCTGTGTCTTTTACGTAAAACATTATTATTTCTTGGAAAATCACATTCAGGGACTGTATGATATATCGCAGGAATTATACGAAAATGTTGCTCAAAAGAAAGCGGAGAAAAATGACAAAAAAGCGTCTTAAAATTGCGATTTTTACGGATGTTTTTTTGGAAGTACAAGGTGGGATTCCTTCGTCGATTAGCGCGCAGCGAGAAAGCTTAGAAAAGCAGGGACACGAGGTTGTAGTGTTTTGCCCAGGGTTTACTTCCCCAGATAAAAACGTTTTTTTAGTGCCAACACACCGGTGGTTACGATTTGGCGGGGCGCCATTGTCGAAGTCGCCAACTAAGGTAATGAGATGGATACGCAAAAATTTTCCGAATTTCTCTGATTTTGACGTGGTGCACGTACAGTATGAAGCGAGCTGTTCCATGGCGGGAATGAAATTGGCGCGACAATTTAATATACCGGTGGTTCAGACGATGCATGGGCGCGAAGACGTGGCGATTCAGACAAATATCCCACATCCTTTGAAAACGTTTGTTGGTGTGGTGCTGAATTTTTTGCATAGTAGATATATTCCACATCGGATTAAAGTTCACCGCGACAGGAGGCTTGCCCCAACTATTGCTACGGCTAAAATGTGGACACTAATGGTAAACCATGCTAATTTCGCCGATATAGTGACTACGCCGTCAAAACATTTTGCTTTGAAATTACAGTCTTATGGAGTGAGTAAGAAAATTGTAGTCGTATCTAACGGAGTGGCAGATGAAATGGTTGAAGCGTTTGATAAGAAGATTGCAAAAGCTGGCAAGAGCTTAGTACGGAAGATGACTCCTGGTGAGCCACTGAGGCTATTTTGGAATAGCAGACTTTCTAACGAAAAAAGAATAATGCCATTTCTTTGCGCTTTAACGCTGATGAAAGAGCCGTTTTTCTTTTCGGCCTGCGGTGATGGGAACGCGTACAAGCGAGCACAAAGATTTATTCGGAAAAATGGGTTGGAGAGTCGAGTAAAATTATATGGACGCGTACCACATGAGCAGATTCTAGACAAAATGTCGAGTCAACACCTGTCAGTAACAGTTTCTTACGGGTTTGATACCCAGGGACTAACGTTACTTGAAGCGGAAGCAGTAGGGCTTCCAGTGTTCTTCTGTGATCCAGATATGAGAGAAATAGTGCCATCAGGTGCGGCGGTGATAGCGGCAGGCCCAAGTCCAGAAGAGATGGCGGCGGCACTTGATGAAGCTGCGCGGCATCCGGAAAAAATAGAGGAGATGAGTAAGGTGATGCTGAGGCATAGAAAAGAGATTCTGCAGTCGATACAAATCAAGAAACTACTAGATATTTATGAGAGCTTTTAATTTGCAGCTACCTGTTTAGTTGTTTTATCAAATTTGATGTTCTAGCTTTTTGGACTGGTTTATTGATTTGACATGGCGGCCAAGGTGGCATCTATGGGCTTTTTGGGATTATACAGATTCATCATAGCAATTTTGCAGGCCAAATCACCAGTCCATAAGGTAATCGGTGAATAACTGGTTGATTCAATGGGGACAGTTACTACTTTGCCACTACTTGCGATAATGATTTTTTCTTGTTGAAAAGTAATGATTGTAGTAGGGTAACTGAGAGTGAATTTATGCAAGGTCTCTACGACTTGCATGAGTGGCATTGACAAAAGTAGCATCTTAGGATAATAAACGGCGCGAAACAGTTTTTGGAGTTGCGCCATGGTAATAACTAAGAAGCTATCGCCATGTTCTAGGATACTTTCTGATTCTGAAAGAAGAAGGTCGATAGTGTCGCGCGTAATCAGAAATGGTGAAGTAATTTCTTTAATGGCTTCGGTTATCGCAATAGTGGTGGCAGAGTTTTTGGAAAAATCACCAATGAAGATATTAAAATCAGTATTTTTAATAGTATCTGTGAGAATGTTAGATTTTGCAAATGAGCCAGTGTCGGTGGAAGGGGTAAAGATAATATTGTCGAGCGGTGGAAGTTTGTCTCTGATTACATCTGGAAGAACAATACGCAGGTTTTCTAGGGGATAATTTTTAGTTAGAAACTCTGAACAATGTATTACAGTGGAAAAACTTTGAGAGTTGCCACCTAGAATGGTAACCTGTCCAAATTTTCTTTCGGGGATATTCCAATTGAGTTCCTGATACTTTTTGGGGTCGATATTTTTTTGCCAGTAGGTTAGTGCTTCCATGCTAAAACTCCAAGGTGATTGAGATTGGGCAGTGGTCGGACCCCATAATTTTCTCATGAATTTCGGCTGAGGATAAGTTTTTTTCTAGTGATTTACTGATGAAAAAGTAGTCAATGCGCCAACCGATATTTCTAGTGCGAGCACTTGCGCGGAATGTCCACCAGGTATAACGAGATGTATCTGTGGGGTGGAGAGCACGGAAAGAATCAACCAGGCCAGCGTTTATGAGATTAGTAATTCCCTGTCGCTCTTCCTTGGTATAGCCGGCATTTTCTTCGTTATCTTTGGGTCTGGCTAAATCAATGGCGGTGTGGGCAGCATTAAAATCTCCGCAAGCGACAACTGGCTTAACTTTTTCTAAGTCTTTTAGGTACGCTAGAAAAGCAGGGTCCCAAAGTTTTTCGCGTAAGCCTAGGCGACTGAGGTCATGCTTACTATTGGGTGTATAGACATTAACTAGATAAAATTCTGGCAATTCTATGGTTTGGACGCGTCCTTCTGAAAGGGGGTCTCCATAGATGTCGTCTGTCCAATTTTTACTGATATTGATGTTGTCAGAAAAACCCGCAGAATAAGATAGCGGTTTAATTTTGGTAAAAATGGCAGTACCAGAATAGCCTGGACGTTTGGCTGAGTTCCAGAATTCTTGATATTCTGGAAAGTCGACTTCTGCCTGCTCTTTTTTTGCTTTGGTTTCTTGCAAGCAAAAAATATCGGGAGATTTAAGATTTAGAAAATCTTGGAGAGAACCTTTTTTCAGTGCGGCACGAACTCCATTGACGTTCCAGGAGAATAAAGTGTATTTCACTAAACTATACCTCCATTATACCATATATTTCTATATTTGTCAATATATAACGGTGCCTTATTCATGCTCTGCCCCTGTCAAAATCACGTTTTTTGATAGTTTCTCGCTTGTCATATTTCTTCTTCCCTTTGCCAGTAGCAATAACGAGTTTAATGTGACGGCCACCTCCGAGTAACTTTACTGGAACTAGCTGATAGCCGTCTTGACGAGCGCGAGACAGAGTCCTCAGCTGTTTTTTGGTGACGAGTAGTCGAATATTTCGAGCAGTTTCTGCTCCGAGGGTAAGGTTGGATAAAAAGAGCTCATTATTCTTGATAATAACGAAGGAACCTTTTAGCTGCACGTGGTGGTCGCGAATACTGCGGACTTCTAGACCAGACAGACTCATGCCACAAGTAAGTTCGTCGCCTAGCTGGTAATCAAAGCGTGCGCGACGATTCACGGTCACAGAATCAGATTGTTTCTTCTTTTTCATTATCTTAATTATAACATATTATGCCAGTTAGTAGCTTAAAGGGTTATTTTGAGACCTAAGGGATTTCTCGTGATATAATAAAAATAAGATGAAAATCGCAATTGCTTCTGACATTTATTATCCGATGACGAATGGAGTGGCGGTTTTTTCTCATAATCTTGCAAATGGGCTTGCTAAAAAAGGCCACGAAGTTTTAGTGATAGCGCCGAGCTTTACCGGTAAATATCATGTGGCGATTGACAAGGAGACGGGGGTGAAGACGGTGCACCTTACATCTAGGCGGTTCCCTTTTTATCCCGATCAGATTAATAAGGTGCCAGAAAAAAAGGAGATTTTTGGAAAACAGATGCCGAGGTTGACGTATAAACATGGGATTTGGTGGTCTATTAATCCATTTTCTGAGATAAAAAAGGTGCTAGATAAATTTCAGCCGGATGTAGTGCATTTACAAACTGCCGAGACGATTGCGATTGCGACACTAAGATATGTTCGCAAGAGAAATATCCCGCTCGTTTCAACTGGACATGCCTATCCAGATAATGTGACGGGACAATTTAAGTTTTTGAAGCCCGTTAAAAAACCGGTAGATGCGGCGGTCAGGGCTTATATGGCGAGTTTTTTGAAAAATAGTGAGTATGCCACTGCACCGACGGAAATTGCGATTGATGGCCTAATGCCAAAGCACAGAAAGAGCTTTAAAGTGCCAGTAGAGGCTTTATCTAACGGAATTGATCTCTCTAAATTTAAGCCGGGAAAACCGAGTGCGTCAGTATTAAAAAAATATAGATTAGAAAATAATAAGACGCGTATATTGTACGTTGGGAGGGTGGACCCAGAAAAGAGTATTGGGACGGTAGTGATGGCTTTTTCCGAGGCAATAAAGAAGGTGCCGGAG
Organism: Candidatus Saccharimonadota bacterium; assembly: GCA_017405245.1. Lineage (GTDB taxonomy): Bacteria > Patescibacteriota > Saccharimonadia > Saccharimonadales > Saccharimonadaceae > Nanosyncoccus. The sequence continues at coordinate 8,006 of JAFRAU010000018.1, read as the reverse complement.
GCAGAGCTGGTGATTGTGGGAGATGGCATTGATAGGACGAATTTAGAGAAGCTAGTACAGGAACTGAACATCACGGAACAGGTAAAGTTTTTAGGTAGAGTGATGCCACCGGAGCTTCAAGAGATATATAAAGCTGGGACGGCGTTTGCAACGGCTAGCGAAACGGAGACACAAGGTATTGTGCTAATTGAAGCGGCGGCGACTGGACTACCACTGATTGCGGTGGATGCCGGAGCAGTAAGAGAGCTGTGTAAGAATCATTATAATGGGTTTCTGTGCAAAGCTGGTGATGTTCGGGCGATGACTCGTGCGATGGTGAAGCTCCTAACTGATGATGATTTGAGAAAGAAGTATAGCCTAAACAGTCTAGAACTAGCAAAAACTCACGATATTACCTATACACTGAAACGATTTGAAGAAATATACAAAACTGCTATTGAACTGAATCAGGAAGATTAGTTAATGTAATCGAGAATCGCTGCGGCGGTCTTAGAGGGGTTTTCATAGTTTAGAAGATGTCCAGTGCCGTCAACATAGACGGTTTTAGCGTGGAATTTTCTTGCTACTATTTCTGTGGCGGATTTAGGGATAAGACGATCGTTTTCTCCGGAAATGAAAATAGCATCTTTATGTATGTCAAAGTCGGAAATGGCGGCATGGGAAGAAAACCAGCCGGAGCGAAAAACGTCATGCTTTGCGGTATAATCGGCGCCGCATTTATTACTGATTTGTAAGACTTTCTTGAATAAATCTTTGTCTTTTGGTATGAACATATATCTTGTAGTGATGTAAGTGATGAGTTTATTCGGGAGGATACCACAAAGAGGAGTGAGGCAGGCAAAAAAGAAAGCTGGTTTTTTAGAAATAGGAGCTAAAAAGACGATTTTATCAGCTATAAGCTCTGGGTATTTCTCGGCGGTAGCAGCGGCAATAATGGAGCCCATTGAATGACCAATAAGAATAGGCCTTTTGAGGTTGTTTTTCTTGATAAAATTTGCAATAAAATTGGCATATGATGCTGCGTCATAGGTTTTAAGTGAATGTCCGCCGGCTGGTGGAAGATCTGGGGTGTAAATATTGTATTTTTTAGGATCAAAACAGCTTGCTACGGCTTTTAGGCCGTTACTATTTCCGCGAAATCCGTGAATGAAAATTAAATTTTGACGCATCAGATAAGTCCTGACTTCTTTAAGGCTTTTTTGATGGCTGGACGATCAAAACCGATAATCTTAGTGCCGCATATATCGGTAACTGGAACGGTTGTAAAATCCATATTCTCGGCATCAATTTCTTCGTACTCTACACCTAATTCGTCTAGCCAGGACATGAGCGCGTGGCAGTATGGGCACCAACTTGTAGAATAAACTTTTACTTTCGCCATATACTTTATTGTACCATATTACATACTAAGGGCGGCATCTAGCTGCGGATCTTTACCCTTATTGATATCTTCATAGGATCTAGTAACTTCTTTGTCTGGGGTAATGCCGGTGGTATTGATAGAGTTACCCTGTGGGGTATACCAGTGTGCCGTAGTGACTTTGAGGACGGCGCCTCCGGAGAGATTGATGAGACTTTGGACAACGCCTTTACCATAGGTTTTTTCGCCAACGAGTGTGGCTTTATTGTAATCTTTAAGAGCGCCAGCGACAATTTCTGAGGCGGAAGCAGTACTACCGTTAGTTAGGACGATGGTTTTCATGTCGGATAAAACGGCTTGGCCATGATTGGCATAGGTAGTTTCGTCGGGCAAACGAGCAGATTTTTGTAAGAGGACGGCTTCACTGTCAATCCAGAGTGATAATAATTCCTTGGCAGCGGAGACATAGCCACCACCATTATCACGGAGGTCCAAGATGACTTTATTAATTCCCTTTTCTGTAAACTCCTTGGTAATATCTCGGACGATTTTACCAGTGTCGGTATCAAAACGCGTGACGTGAATGATAGCAGTTTTATCTTTATAGTCTACGTAGGCGGAAACATTATTGATTTCTTCACGAGTCAGTTCAAAAGTCTTTTCTTCGCCGTCACGAATGACAGCAACTTTTACCTTGCTACCTTTTTCTCCGCGAAGGAGTGTGGCAATGTCGTTTGGTTCTTCTTGCCAAACTTCTTTGTCGTCAACTTTATAGATGATGTCACCAGCTAATATTCCAGCACGACTCGCAGGGTTATCTGGGAGGGTGCGCACAATGCGGACGTAGTCATCACGTTTTCCAAAGACGATACCTACACCAGAGCCGACATCACCATGGAGAGATTTATTAAAATCTGAGGCCTCAGCAGAGTTCATATAGGAAGTGTAGACATCACCAACGGAAGCGGCGATACCTTTCTTGGCGCCATCTAATGCTGTGCTAAAATCTACTGTGCCATCATATTTGGACACCAAGGTATTATATACTTCGTCAAGTGAACTCCAATCGTTGCTAGAAGAACTATTTTTGAATCCTAAATACGGTAGAAAAGTGGCAGAAAAGCTGTTCCAATTAATTCCGACAAAAACACCAAAAACAAGGGTTGCGAAACTGATGATTATCGCACCACCAAGACTAACTTTTCTTTCTTCTGCGCGTTTTGTCATTACCTAATTATAACAGATTTAGTGATAATTATCTAGATGGATATAGGACAAGCCGGATGGATTAGTAAGTACGCCAGTAGTGAAAGCATAAGGGTAATAATTATATTCAGAAATATTGAGCGTGCCATCAGGATTGACTGATTCTACCCACATGACGTGGCCATAGCCGCCATAGTCAGAGACCGCAACGGTGTTAGGTGCAGGTGTATTGTCTATCCAGATACCAGAATAACCGTGATTGTCGTCGTCCCACATATTGGCATTGCCCCAGTTAGAAGCATTGACACGGTGGTTAGTATATTCCCAAACTTTCCAACCAGTATAATCGACACATTGGCAACGGAATCCGCCAAATCCGGTCCATCTGTACCAGATGGCAGCATCACCATAAGGCATGCCGTTATAGTAAGTGGCACATTCCGAGGCGTAGTTATAAGTATTATATCCAGATGTGAAGCGTGGGCCGCCAATATTAGCAGAAGAAGTTACTTGGGTGCGAATCCACTCGACTTCTTTTAGCATTTCTCGGTGCTTAGCTTCGGCATCAGCGGTAAAGGCGGCGGCGTTTTCACGGTATTTTTCGGCAATTTCTGCTTGTTCGGCTTTTTTCTGGTCAATGACGGTTTTTTGGCCTTCCATTTCCATAACAAGGCGCTCTATATCGGCTTTTTGACCTTCTAGGTCAGCTTTTAACTCTCTAATAGTTTCAATACCGGCGGCAATTTGAGACTTGATAGTTTCATTTCTGGCTTGCTTTTCAGCGTAGTCAGAAAGTGAGCTGGAACCAGCAAGGATTGCCAGAGGATTACTATTTTCGTCGAAGTGCATCTGAACTAGGAGGCTCGCTAAGCCAGACTGTTGAGTATCTAGTTTTTCCTCGGTTTCTTTAATTTGTTGCTTTAAATCGTTGACCATTGCCATAGAAGTATCGATATTCGCTTGGATGGCAGCAATTTCGGCGTTTAGTTTTGCGATCTCTCCTTCGACCGTCATAGCGTCATTAATAGCCTCAGAGGCCTGTTTTCTTAGCTTTTCTTCTTCTGCTTGTTTTTCTTTGCAGGCATCACTACGACAGACCTGATAGTCGGCATGAGCATCATTATTTGGGATAAAAACGAGAGAAGCGATAATAGCAGGTATAATCAGTAGGGCAAAAATAATTTTTATTTTAGTGTTGAGAGCTTTCATGAGCCCATCATAGCATAAGCGGAATGATTTGTAAAGACTTTTATGGTTTTATTGTTTACGCTTGTGAGGTCTCCTGTTGCGGAGGTATTTATGGATGGCAAGCGATGATGATATAGTGCCGATGAGGATACCGAGTAAAATTGTGATAAGATAGACCACTACTAGCCAGTTTGTCTCTAAAATATTGTTAATGGCGGAAATGTTAATATCGTATTTTTCGAGGTGCGGTGCGAGAGCATGGAAGCCAATGTAGCCAATCGTTGCTGCGATAATGCCGGAAATAATACCACAAAGCTGAGCTTCTATTAGGAATGGTCCACGAATAAAGCTGTTATCTGCACCGACTAATTTCATCATATAGATTTCTTCTCGGCGAGAGAAGATTGCCATGCGAATGGTATTAAAGATAACTAAGATAGAAATTGCTAGAAATATAATTGAGAGGATAATGCCACCGTTTCTAGCGATATTAGCCCAGCTGGTGATTGTCTCAATTTCTGCACGCTTAACATCATAGGTTGGTGGCTTGGTTTGGTCAAGATTGGTCATGAAGGCGCGATCACCGTTGACGATTTTTTCAATACTGGACAAATCATCGACATTGTAAACTTTGATACGCATGGTAGATTGCATCGTAGAAATCATTAGCTCGCGCATGGCGGAATCATCTAGGGCGGACATTAGAGCCTCATCATTAGTGTTATCGGCAAGGAATTTATCGTATTCTTCTTCCGAGGTAGAGACCTCGACGCTTTTAACGTTCTCATCGCTACTCATAGTGCTAGCCATTTGGCCGAGGGTGGAAATAGAGGTACCAGGTTTAAAATAAATAGTAATGTCGATTTTCTCACGAATCGTATCCGCAGTAGAGGAGAGGATGGCGCTAGCGATTACGGTGACAAAAAGAATGACTAGCGTTATTGTCATGACAAGAGTGGAGGCAATAGACAGCCAAATATTGCGTGCAAAACCAATTGCGCCATACTTGAACATACGAGAAGTACTGCGGAGCTTATGTGCACTGCCATTTTTGCTCATGGTTTTTAAGTTTTTCTTGGTGGCTTTTGCTTTTTCTTCTGCCATATTATTCCTTAAATAACTCTCCTTGAACGATAACGGCGTGGGTCGCGAATATTGGTAGGGGTGGTGGCTGGACGAGCAGAACGGCGACGCGGGATAACCGGCTCTTTTGAAGCGGATTTGGCAGGTGTGACGGGTTGAGGAGAGACAGCGACTGGTGCTTGAACTACTGGGCGTGCTACTCTTTGTCTAGGATCTAACATACTAGTTCTAATAACGCGTGGTGGCGGAACATTTTTTGGAATAGTCCCAGCTCCGTCTAGACGATAAATACCATTAACTTTCTGGTCGGAGACGATTTTGCCGTCTTTTAGGGTGACAACGCGCTTTTGAAGATTGTTAACGATATTCTCGTCGTGAGTAGTAACGAGAAGGGTAGTTCCAAAATCATTGATTTTTTGGAGCAAGTCGATAATTTCTGCACGGGTAAGCTTGTCCAGGTTGCCGGTAGGCTCATCAGCGATAAGAATCTTAGGCTGTCTAGCGACGGAGCGTGCAATAGAAACACGTTGTTGTTCCCCACCGGAAAGGTGACGTGGGAATTTTTTAGCCTTGTCTGCGAGACCAACGAGCTCCAAGACCTTTGGTACGGTCTTATTAATTTCGCGATTGCTCATGCCAGCGATTTCCAGGGCAAAAGCAACATTTTCAAATACGGTACGACCTGGTAAAAGCTTAAAATCTTGGAATACGACACCTAGGCGGCGACGGTAATGAGGGATATATCGTTTTTTAACGTAGTCTAAATCGATGCCGCCAATGATAATTTTACCAGAATCTGGAATCTCCTCTTTGGTAATCATTTTCATCAGAGTAGACTTACCGGCACCGGATTTTCCTACTAGAAAAACAAACTCGTTGGGTTCAATATGCAAGGACACCTGATCAAGAGCGGGGCGCATGTCTCCGGGGTAAGTTTTAGATACTTGATCAAGTAATATCATATTTATTATAATAACATAAGCCAAATAAAAAAGGAAGTTTTATTCGGAAACAGATACGTAAAAATTAGTCGTTTCCAAGCAGACTCTCTAAATAAGCGTTAATAAAGCCGTCAATTTTACCATCAAGTACGGCATCAACGTCGGTTTCTTCGTACTTAGTGCGAGTGTCTTTGACGAGCTTGTAAGGTTGCATTACGTAGTTTCTGATTTGCTGGCCCCAACTAGCAGATTCTCCGGAACGGAGTTCATCAATACTTTTGGCTTGTTGCTCAATTTTCATCTGGGCAAGTTTACCACGTAAGATTTCCATAGCCTTTTCTTTGTTTTGGAGCTGAGAACGTTCATTTTGGATGGCGACAACAGTACCTGTCGGAATATGGGTGATGCGAATAGCGGAATTAGTGGTGTTGACGGACTGTCCGCCATGACCGCCAGAGTGATAAGTGTCTATGCGAAGGTCTTTTTCGTTAATTACGATATCGGAATCCGATTTGATGACTGGCAAGATTTCGACACCAGAAAAGGATGTTTGACGAAGATTGTCGGCGTTAAAAGGACTAAGCCTAACAAGGCGATGAGTGCCATGCTCACTTTTTAACATACCATAGGCGTTTTCGCCGGAAATTTCATAAACAGCAGTCTTAATACCGGCTTCTTCCCCGCTGACTCGTTCTAAGAGTGTTGCCTTATAATTCTTTTTTTCAAAAAATCTGAGGTACATTCGTTCTAACATTCCTGCCCAATCCATCGCTTCGGTGCCACCAGCACCGGAAGTAATGCGAATGATAGCATCACCAGAATCATAAGGTCCAGTAAATCTAAGGGCGGTTTTTAGACTATTTAGTTGTTCTTCCATGGCGGAAATTTGAGTAGAGATTTCCGATTCTAGGTCTTTTTCGTTTAATTCTAGGAGCTCTTTAATGTCTGATATTTGGAGTTTTAGCATCTGCCAAGTTTCCGTAGTGTCTTTAAGCCGGGCAAGAGTTTCGTTTTTTAATTTGGCACTTTCTGGGTTCTTCCAAATTTCAGGATTGCCGACTGCTATTTCCAATTCTTTTACTTCTTTCAATTTAGCATCAATATCAAGCTTCTGCCAGGTAGCAGTAAAATCCTCAGAAAGTTTAGCTAGGCGTTTCTCATTTTGCATATATTATATATTGTAACAAAAAGTTGACGATAGTAAAACGTTTGTGCTACAATAGAAGTGCGAAACCTTAGTCATTTTTTAATCGACATCTATATGTCTACCTTTGACTGTAAAATGCGGCCATTTGCATTGTTTGCCGTCAAAGGTAGACTAAGGTTTCGCGACCAGCAAGTGGTCGCATTTTTCTTTAATGAATTATCCTTTGCGTTCTGATGAGAAAATTGCGACCGATAAAGGAGGTAATAATGCCAAGCACAAACAAGCTACATGGAGTAAAAAATTACTCTAATCATAAAAACAGACTCTTTAGTCTATTAACTCAAAGGAAAAGAGATAGTAAATCTTTTCTTCGGACCAAGGAACACGTAGCGCAACAATTACTTTTTCTTTGTGGCATTATTACCTCCTTTGCTCTGACCGGAATGTCATTTTCTCTAATTAACTCTGACTTTAATCCCTTAGCTTCAATTTTGCCGTATGATGGTAATGCTCACGCCTCCTCCCAAGTCTCCGGCTCATCTTCTATCATTACGGTAAATCTCACAGAAGGCCTAGCCGTAAGGACCCTAGACAGTACTGCTACTAATACTATTTCTAGTCTAGACTTAAAACTAACTCCAACGCCTACTGGTAGTTTTGTTCGTGACACTAGTATTATAGACGTAGCTACGTCTAATCCATCCGGATACAATCTCTATATGACAAGTATGGGTAAAGACCATAGTAATAACTATACTTCTAGTCTAGTACATAGTGACACTACTATCTCGGATGTAATCGCTACTCTACCAGTAAGTGGGGTTACTGAATCTGCTTTCTCCTCTCCTAGTACTACTGCCTCTCCTAATCCCTACGTAGACAAGTGGGGATATAGTATTAACGCTAAGACCATAGATACTAGCGGAACAAGTCCTGTCATTTCCGATAACCCTACTCCAAGTACTATTACCTATAATAGTATCCCACTACACGGCACAAGTGATACTCTACGTTCTGACGTGAAGACTGCTACCGAATCCAGTATGACACCAGTCACTATTGGTGTTAATACGGACACTAG
>JAFRAU010000017.1 GCA_017405245.1 Candidatus Saccharimonadota bacterium | reverse complement strand
TCGTGTGAGGCGTTGGCAATGAACTCTTTTTGGGCTTCATAGGCTTCGCGGACAGGTTGAATGGCTTTTTCGGCGAAGAAAAATGAAATGAAAAGTACGGCAATTTCTACAGCAACGCCGGTAACTAGCAAGCTGATTAGGAGAGCGCTTAACGAATCGTTCCGTTCAGCGTGGATACGCTCATCTAAAAAATTGTTAAAACGGATGGTTTCATCGGTCTGTTCATTGGCCGTAGGTTTGGCTGGTGGTTCAGCCTGCTGCGGAACAGGCTGCTCGGTGGTGTTTTCCGGGCTGTACGGCATCATATCGCGGTGCTTAGATGCATTGGCGGCAATAAAATAAATACTTGAGAAAGCAACAGCAAGGACGACAGTACTAGTCAAAAGGTTAGTTAAGATAAATTTGCGTTTTAGCTTTTTGAACATAATTTGTAGCCAAGGCTCCTGATAGTTTTAATTTTACATTTACTATTTAGTTTCTTCAATTTTTTACGAAGGTAGCTAATATAAACTTCGACATAGTTTTCTTCTCCAATACTCTCCGTACCCCAGACATGAGCCAAGAGATACTCTTTACTTTGAACATGATCTGGGTTTTTGAGCAGAGATTCCATAATGGCGGCTTCTTTTTCTGACAAATGGATATCATTGAGAGTGCGGTCTTTTAAATTGTAATACAGGTCTCCAAAACTGATGACCTTTTCGTCTTGCAGTGGTGGACGACGAATGAGCGCGCGAAGCCTAGCTACTAGCTCTGATGTCTTGAAAGGCTTGGCCAAGTAATCGTCGGCGCCAAAATTTAGACCTTTGATTTTGTCTTCCGCCTGAGATAGTGCAGAAAGCATAATAATAGGCGTCTTGATATTGCGTTCACGCAAAGTTTTTAGAATGTCAAAACCAGAGATTCCTGGCAGCATGACATCCAGCACGATGGCGTCATAAATTGGTTTAACTGCTAAATCTAGACCTTCTTCTCCGTCCGCAGTCCAATCGACGGAAATGCCGGATTTGTCCAAGACATGAATTACGGCATCGGCTAGGAATTTTTCGTCTTCTACATATAATATTCTCATGTTCTTATTCTACCTAGGTTTGCTTAAAGTTTTCTTAAAATGATATTTTATTCCTTAAAATTTACAGGGGTGAAAACCTTAAAATATAGTTTTATTGTAACATAAATAAGTACGGGGGCCTGCATAAAACAGGCTACTAGAGTTTGGGACTTAGCCTCTGTACATTTTTACAACAGGCAAAGTATTTGCCAGTTGTAAAAATACAGAGTCTAAATCTGGTCTAAATCTCATTACAAACTCTAGTAGCCCTGTTTTATCGGCCCCCTCCTCCTATTCCACCGGTGCCCGTCGGTATCCGCTTTCGTATGTATATGCTGGAGGATACTTATGGTCAACTGGCGATGGAAGATCAGATTACCAAGGAACAGGTGGACAATACTACTCTAGCACAGCGGTAAGTGGCACTCCCAGCAAACAATACATGCTCATGTTTTCCAATATTATGGATCCGCAATATGGAAACTATAAAATATTTGGTTTTCCTCTCCGCTGTAAGATTAGCGGAGAGAAAACCCGTAGGCTTTATTATCGTTATTCTGGGGGTAGAGACCGCTACTACCCATGTACAGGGTGTACGCGTCGTTACTACCACTGTAGGCTGCGGTAGACCACCAGTCTCCGCTGGAGTCCTGGTTGCGTAGGAAACCATCGCCCCAGCCGTAGAAGCCTGAGAATACATACGAAAGCGGATACCGACGGGCTGTTGTGGAGCGGAGAGCCATGCCGACATTTTTAGAGTATTCACTTACAGGGTTGAGGTTGTTATTGTGTACTCCTAGGTTGATAGCTTTTGTACTATCCGTAGTAGTACTAGTCCAAGCAAAAATAAATTCGTTTTGATATCCTAGCCAACCGCCATTATCACCATACCAGTAGTAATCGCCAGACATTACATACGAAAGCGGATACCGACGGGCAGAAGGTGAAGCAGGAGTATTTGTGCTTGACTGACAACATAAGCTCTAGTATAATGATGACAAGTAGAGACTATATCTCTAGGAAATATAATCTCTAGCTTGTCGGGTTTAGAAGCCTCGTTAACGACGAGGCTTCTTAGTTTTTATGGACTTTCTAATCTTGATTAGGCCCCAGATGAGGTTAATCTCAATCATGCTCATATATCCTTCCTAAGAAGCATCTGACCTACCTAGAATTAGCCTATCTCAGTGACGCCTCTCCACACTCCCACCACAAAAGAAGATTTTTTGAACTCTGGTAGTGCATTAATTGGTATCACAGACTATCGTTAGACATTATTACTCCCAAACCCATTTCCCATTAATGCACATCATAGAAGTCTATACAAGCATGAGCTTGATAGGAAATAATGGTATTGGTTAGATGGATTAACGCTATTGGCAAAAAGGATAGCGTTATTAGTAAAATAGATAGCGCTAATAGTTTATTCTATGCTCCTTATGCTTCACCAAGAGCCCGTCGGTATCCGCTTTCGTATGTA
>JAFRAU010000016.1 GCA_017405245.1 Candidatus Saccharimonadota bacterium | reverse complement strand
TATACTCCATCTAGTACAACCAGTGCTAGCGCTATCAAAACCACCAAAGCATCCTACACCGCTACTAGCAATGGTGCTGACCAAGTCCCAAGCAGATCACTTAGAGATACTAGGGATGGCAAATACTATACCGTCAAGAAACTAGCTGATGGTAACTGCTGGATGACCGACAATCTAAAACTCACACTTTCAGACGGCGTGCCAGTAGAAATTGCTAATAATACTACCGGTGCTTCGGCCGGTACATGGACACCGACGGCTACAACTGGTTCTGGCGGATATAACCAGGCAATTAATAGAAATACTGTGTTTGATAATTCTACTACTCATCAATGGTATTATAGTTGGTGGGCAGCTACCGCTGGGTCGGATATCCAAACTGGCGGTGCTCAAGCTCAAAACTCTATTTGTCCAGTAGGATGGAAGCTTCCAAGAAGCTATGCTAATTCGTCGGCAAAATCTTTCGGTGGGCTATTTGAAGCATACGGAATGAGTATTACTTACAATTCATCAGCGACTTATCCATATGTAATAAATGAAGTTAATGTCAGTGCGTTAGAGAGTCAAGTCATCGGGCTAGGTAGATATGGCCTATATACTGGTAGTTTCCAACATAACGGCGTTAGCGGTACTTACTATAATGGCGATGCGGCAGCAGGTTCCAACAATGGCAGCACTGGCGGCTATACCAATTATAGTGATAGTGGTAGCAGCGTCAGTGCTGGCGGCAACAGAAGTATCGGTAGAAATATCCGTTGCGTAATGGGCAGTAGGTAAACTTTACTATTCTTTAATTCCATCGTGTGTTATAATTTCCTTAAAGATAACTTAAAGGAGTTCTCTATGGCAGAAGAAAATGCTAAGAAAACCAATTCTAAAAAGACCGATAAAAAAGTAAACAAGGGCCTAATCGCTGGTATCATCGCAGCTGTAGTAGCCGTAATCGCTATCGTGGTCACTGTTATTCTTATCAACGCGGCACCAAAAGTTGTTGGCAAATACAACCTTGTAGCATTTGTTGACTCTGACGGCAACGAAAGTACCTCTATGGTAGATTTCATCAAGGCCTTTGGTGGCAATTACACTATCGAATTCAAAAATGACAGGACTGGCGTTTTAGAAGTCTCCGTTGATAGCTCTTTGTTCTCATCTGATGACAGTACAAGCAGCAGCGACAGCTCCAACAACTCTGTCAAATTCACCTATACCGACAAAAAGGTCAAATTTGATAAAGATGGACAAACTGAAGAAGCTGACTACGAATACAAAGATGGCACTGTCAAGCTAAACTATGATGGCCAAGGCATGAAATTCGAAAAAGAAAAGAAATAGTCTAGTCACTAGATAATACACTAGTTAAATCTGGAAAAATCGGAGTTAAAGCTCCGATTTTTCTAGGTTTGATATTTTTGTAGGTGCAAAGTAGATTGCGGTATAATAATATTATGAACGAATTTGTAAAACAAAGCATTGATGCCCGAAAGTCTGCAATCTTTAACGCATACGAGGTAGGGTCGGCAGAAAAGAAAAAGGTAGATACACTATTTGAAAAGATTGAGGAACTAGGCAAAAACTGTCAGGAAGTAGGCGAATTTGAAACAGAATTTGCAAAAAGCCCGTTCAATCAAGAATACCTAGATCTTTTCACAGAAATTGCCACAAGTTCACCAGCAAAAGGTCTTGCAGCTTCTGGCGGTTCTGCCGGAGTTCCTGCGGATGTTTCCACCGATATTGTCGCTGGCGCTGCAACCGGACTTGCCGAGAATGTCGCCACAGGATTAAAACAATCCGTAGTGCCAACTAGGGCAGCGGTTCACCAAAAAGCCTATGACGCTGCGCGAGATGTGCCAGTGCTTGGTGAAGCCATCAATATCAAAGAAAAAGTTGGCTACGCCGCTCATCTTGGAAAATTATTTAAAAAACGAGGAAAGTAGCATGCTATTTTTAGTCATTAGTGTTATCACTATATCAATAATTGGTACTTTGGCCCATTTCCTTTATGATTTAACTAACCACAACAAGTTTATTGGAATTTTTGCAGCTGTCAACGAAAGCACTTGGGAACACATCAAAATTGCTTTGACGCCAACTCTATTATGGGGGTTAATTGACGGATTTATTTATGGAGAAAATCCCAATTACTTTTTTGCCAAAACTCTTAGTCTAATTACCATTATAATTTTGATGCCACTACTATTTTACGGCCACAAACTGGTGGCAAGGAAAGATTATTTTGTTTTTGACATCATTAGTTTCTATATCGTAATCATCGCCAGCCAAGCAGTTTTTTACTGGCTATTGCAGCTTAATTCGATGGGATTTATTGTACATTATTTATCCTGTGTGGGCCTGTTTGTGGTATTTGGTGGCTATATGGTACTGACGCTTCTTCCGCTAAAAAATTTCATGTTCAAAGATCCACTTACCAACAAATACGGATATCGGGCCCATTCTGAGAAATACAGCATCGTCAAAAAGAAAAAGTAGCGCTCATCACAAGACTATAATAAGTACAAGACTATAATAAGAGTTTGCATAAAAGTTCTTACTAGCGGAAAAGTTTTAGCTTGCTAAAATCAACCGCTTCTACTGCTTTGCGCAGCTCCGCTTCAGAGCCGTAAGCAGTCTGATTCCCAGGGCTATCGGATAGCATATGTTGCGCGTATGGGAAGGATACTACACGATCTAGCCTTACGGTAAATTTAGCTCTCATAGTTTTAGCTTCTGCCACCCGCACGACACTTAGCGGAATGTCTAATGCACGGCTCATTTCCTCTGGGAAAAATGTTAGCGAGAAAAGATCCCCATCTTCTTCACCGGCTAGTCGCCCGTATGCTATAGATGTGTTACCCTCAATCCAAAGTCGCTGGTTGAGCTTACGCATCTTCGCTTTTTCCAAGTTTGCTTCGCATTTTACATATTTTTTGCCATCTAGACTTGTTATATCGCAAACAAAATCACCTTCGCAAGTAGTGGTCATTACGGCGGCTTTTGCATCAGGAGATTTTAGACCGTTTCTCTCGTCGTAGCTGATGGTGTCGCTGATATAGTCCATCATCACCCAGGAGAGTAGGCCGGTCTTAGCGTTCTCGGCCATCAGGTAGAATTCCGCTCTGGCACCCCAAAATACGCTGGTGTGGATCCGAAACATAGAAACAATGCCGTAATATTTGGCGGCATCTCCTTCAAAAACACTAGATTTAGTCGGAACAAAGCCATCTGGCAAAAACTTTTGGATTTCTTCTGGCTTCAAAAGTTCGTAGAACAGGAACGAGCAATATGGCTCCACCACAAAAGGCATTTTATCAGCTTTTTTGGTGGCCTTTTTTACAATTTTGCGTTGCCACGAAACTGGCAAACGCCTGAGTTTGGTCTGCATATAATGTGCGCGGCCAACCTCCATTGGGTTCACCATTTTTTCTACATTTTTGGCGTAATTTAGTATGTCCATATTGTTTTTATTATAACATAAACGGCTCCTCTCAAGTTCGGATTTAGGCAAGTTATTATGGTATAATTATTGTATGGAAAATAGCTCACCCAAGAAAAAAGATGAAAAAGTAAACACTTTAATTGACGACGCAAAAGATGCGGCGGATAAAGGTGATAATACACAAATTCAACTTAGTAATAACTTAATCTCAATTACGCTTGCTTTTGTGGCATTACTCGCAACGGCAATTAGCACAAGTAGTGTGCTGCCAACAATTGATTTCTCGCAAAAGATTTTAATCATGATTGCAATTGTGATATTTTGCATTTCGATTTTTGTAGGGCTGACAAATTTTTATCTAAACATGAGGCATCATCAAAAGACTGCCAAAATAGATAGAAAAAAGGCGCAAAAAGCTAAAACGGTTAAAAGCACAGAAAAACTAGATAATGTTGAGAGAACAGAAGTAGCCGTTACTGTGCCAAGCTCAGTAAAACGCAATAATGCCTTGATCTTGACTCAAGTAGTTTTGCTGATGATAGGTTTAGTATTCTGTGTAGTGTTTATTGGAACTATTCTATTTGGAACGAGCAATAAGATATAAGGCTTAGTTCGCATTGCCTGTTCAACATGTTCTATAATAGCATTAATTAACCCGGTGATATAATATGAGCAGTAATAGTTAAAAACTTTAAAATTAAATATAATTGAAATAAAGGAAATGAATAAATGTACAAAAAAAAGAATTCATGGAGATTGGAATACGAAAAGCAGAAAGTAAGCTTAAAACTTATATTCTTTCGGGTTGC
>JAFRAU010000015.1 GCA_017405245.1 Candidatus Saccharimonadota bacterium | reverse complement strand
GAAGTGGAGAGGTAAGACAACAAAAATGCACAGAGCAAAAGTACTGCTGTGCGAGAAACAGTTAATAAATAGCTTTTATACCCCCCCCCCCAGACGAATTTTAGTGCTCATTGAAATATTACTCTCCTTAATATGCTTACTCTTATTATAGCACACAATGATTAAAGTTGACAAGAAAAAGTATGCGTAATATAATAAATGTAACATTAACATAAGTGGAAAAATTATGGCTACAAAAACAAAAACTAAAAAACAAGCTAAAAAGCCTGCGACTGCGCGCAGGACGAATGTCAAAAAAGTGGCGCCAAAGCACGAACAGATTGGTGCATGGGGGATAATCTGGCGGATAATTTTGTGTATTGCAGTGCCACTAGGGGGTGGATTTATCATATCGCTACTGACCAGCAATGCACAAGAGACATTTGGGCAATTCAACCAGCCACCACTAGCACCGCCGGCTTGGCTATTCCCGGTGGCATGGACGATTCTTTATATCCTGATGGGACTAGCGTCGTTCTTTATTTATTACTTTGGCACGAGAAATAAAGAGGCACGCAAGGCGGGGCTAATTCTCTATGGTATACAGCTAGTATTTAATTTCTTGTGGTCTATAGTATTCTTTAATTTAGAACAGTATTATGTGGCTTTTGCAATGCTGGTAGTGATGTGGATTTTGATTATTTTAACAATGGTGAAAGCTGGAAAAGTAAGCAAGTTGGCAGTGGCCTGCTTAGTCCCATATCTTTTGTGGGTGACATTTGCTGGATACCTCAATATCATGATTGCTATTCTTAATTAATATGGTATAATTATGAGAAAGGAGTTAAAATGGACAGAAAGAAGTTAAAAACTTTAGCGAAAAAGCGACTAAAAGACCGTGTAATACTATGTTTTGCACTAATATTGCTAGTGGGCGTGGTGACTGGAGCAATTTCAATGTTCCCGGTAGTGGGCGGATTAGCCATGCTGCTAATTTCTGGGTCAATCACAATATCTTTTGCGTATATATTCTACCAGATGGTGGACAAAAATAGAAAGCCAGAAATAGAGGATTTGTTGGTAGGCTTTAGGGATGATAATTTCCTAAGAGGCTTGGTGGGCTATCTACTATATGCAATCTTTACTTTCCTGTGGAGCTTACTACTAATTATCCCAGGTATCATCAAGTCGATTTCCTATTCACAGATGTTCTATATTATGGCGGATGATCCAGATATTGACGCAACGGACGCAATGAAAAAATCAATGAAGCTAATGAAGGGGCATAAGATGGATTATTTCATCTTGCAACTATCATTTATTCCGTGGTATCTATTATGCGGTATTACCTTTGGTATTGCCTATATCTGGGTAGGGCCATATGTTAGCGCTACAAATGCAGCATTCTATAAGGAAATTAGCAGTGTAAAATCGCAAGTGACTCGCGCCGTTGAAGATTTGGCTGAGGAAGCAAAGGAAGTGAAGAAGAAGGTGACGAAGAAAGCGAAAGCCGTGAAGAAGGCGCTTGAGAAATAAATTCATCTACGGCGTGTGAAACGCCAGGAAGCTCGGGGTTGTTGTAATCATGAACTACAATGACCCCGTTTTTTTGGATTTTGGGAGCGACAAGCTTGAGGCTGGTTTTGATGGAAGTATAAAGGTCGCCATCAAGAAAGGCAAAGGCGATTTTTTCGGGAAGATCTAGGGCTGGGTTGAGGTTTTCAAAAAAGTTTTTCTTGATGATAGGAAGCTTTAAGTTATGCTTTTTAAACTTAGTGATGACTTCTTTTTTAGTGACAAATAATTCCCCCTCCTTGAATTGGTCGCCGGCGGCAGAATTATCTTCTTTGGTTTTTTGAGGAAGGCCAGCAAAAGAATCGTAGAGCCAAAGTTTTTTAGCTGGGGCTTTTTCCTGTAAAAGTTTTTGGAATAAAATTGAGGTGTCACCTTTGTAGCAGCCGAGTTCGACGACGTCGCCAGGAGTGGCTAGGGATTTTTCTAGTAGTTCTAGTAGGATTTGAGTTTCTTTCTGACTTACTTGCTCCATGATAGCCTTCATTCTAGCGCATACTTCAAACTATTCTGCCTCCTTATCTAATACTGCGAGGCCGCGGCGGATCATTTCTTCACTTTCATCAGTGCGGATGACCCAGACGGGTTTGGAGCCGTCGGCGGCGATATTGGTGTGCCTTTCTGGCATATCAGCAACGTTCTTTTCTTCGTCTAGAGCAAGGCCGAGATAGGCTAATTTTTGAGTGGTGACACGGCGGATTTCGTCGGAGCGTTCGCCAATAGTAGCGGTAAAGACAATGGCATCTACCCCGCCGAGAGCGGCAGCCATTTGGCCGATGGCGCGCTGCAACATATAGATATAGAGAGCGTGGGCAAAGACACCTTTTTTGTCGCCTTCGTCACGAAGCCTGAGAATATCACGCATATCGTCGCTCTGGCCGGAAACACCGAGAAGGCCACATTCTCTATTGAGATATTTCTCTAGAGATTCGTCACTTTCATAGCCTAAGGCGCGTTTCAAGGCGAGGGCAGCAGCGACATCCATAGAGCCGGCACGAGTAGCCATCATTATGCCTTCTAGGGGCGTATAACCCATGGTGGTATCTAGAGATTTACCCTCAAAGACGGCGGTGACAGAGGAGCCAGAGCCAATGTGGCAGACGATTAGTTTCTCTGGGAGAATATCCTGAGATTTCATATACTCTACGATAGAGCCGACGGAGAGGCCGTGGAAACCCCAACGTTTGATGTCGTATTTGTCGGCTAAATCTGTATTGAAAGCGTAGTATTTCATTAAATTTGGGCGGTCGTTATGGAAGCCGGAATCGGTAATAGTGATAACAGGAGTGTCTTTAAAAGATTTGACAAGGTGCTCAATCTCGCCAGCGACAACTGGGACATGGAGAGGGGCCTTTTTCTTGGCTTTTTCAAGCTGTTTTAAAGCCTTTTCATCAACGAGATGGTCGTGGGAGAAGAATTCGCCAGGGGCAACCACACGGGCGAGGATAGCATCTAGCTTGCTTACGCCACCGAGATAACCCTCGGCGGTGAGAATTTCGTTTAGGTTGGCAACGCAAGAGGTGAGAGATTTGAAATCGGTCTTGATATTTTTACTACTACCATCGGCTCTTTTTAGAGTGCAGATGACTTTTTTGCCTTCGTCATATTCAAAGTGTAAGGCACAAAGTAGCTCTTTGCCTCTGTAGAGGGCATATTTGCGAGAAGAGCTGCCCGGATTGGTAATTAATATCAGACGATTTTCCATTAAAAACTCCTTAGTATTACTATTATTATAGCATAGGTTAAGATGAATAATTTGAATCCAACCCAAACTTTGACATTTTGTCGCAGTTTTATTCCTCTCCTCTTTTTATTGTTTCATATTTAAACTGATTTTTAGGCCCGTTTAAGCTTGGGCTGGTAGAATAATAACATAATAATTTGAAAGGACAATTATGCAAAAGAATAGTACGAAAAAGAAAATTATAGTAGCCTCTGCGTTGATGGCGGGGGTGGCAGCAGGCGGAACGACGGTGATGGTGAATCAGCCAGCCAATGCGACAAGCGAAAGTAGTAATCAGCAGGAGGCTAGTGAAACGCGCCAGAAGCCAGAACTCAGTGAGGAAAAGAAGGCGGAAATAAGGGCAAAACTAGAAAGCATGACGGAGGAAGAGCGAGCGGCGTGGAAAGAGGCACACAAAAAAGGTACTCGTGATGCTAGCCGGCGCGAAAAGCCGGCGAACATGACGGATGAGGAATGGGAACAAAAGAAGGCGGAGCGTAAGGCTGCTATAAAAGAGAAGCTTGCAAATATGACCGAGGAGGAGAAAAAGGCGTGGCTTGAAAGTCATAAGAAGAGTAACGAGTAGTTTTCCATTCGTTACTATAACTCCCTTAAACCTCTAAACTTACAAAACTGTTCGCGTTCGCCTGATTCAGAAAATATTTTCTAAATCGGGAACACTCGCTAAATTTTGTAAGTTTAGGAGTTTAAGGTATTTATCTAGTCACACACCGAATACTGAAGCCGTAGCCCTTAGTGTTGTAATGCTGGGGATTAATACTAGAAGCCCAGTAATACAAGTGGTACGCATCGGTCTCTGAGCTAGGCGTACCGGACCAGAAGTAGCCGTTGCCGCCCTGATAGCGCTCCGACTTGAAGTGCCAACTCCAGGTGCCGTAGTACTGGCTAAAGCCAAGGTCCGGAGTGTTATCTTTTAATATTGCGCCAGTAGTGACACCATAGGCATCCATTAGTTTAGCCCAAGATTTGTTTACGCCTTCATCGCCATTAGTAGGGAGTGTCCAGCCTTTAGGACAGATGGATGTGTCTGGAGCAGTGGTGACACCAGCAGTGGTTTCTTTAGCTACAGCTACTGTCCAGTTGTAGAATACTTGACCCCAGTAGGTTTGGTCTTGGGTGGCATACTGGCCGAGACCATGAGATACCTCTACACGCTTTGCATTATAGATGTTAGATTCCCACTCCGTAGTGGTGGTTATGCCAGCTGGTATAGTGTAACTCGTTGGCGAAGTAAAGTCACTATCACTTGCGGCAATAGTCTTGTTATAAAGATTAAGATTATCCGTCATCCAGCAGTTACCATCTTTGGCTCTAATTACGCCATAGGTAGAGTCTGTGGCAGTACCATTGTTACCTTTACCTCTAGTATCTCTTAGTCTCATAGTGGTACCAATTGGGCTATTCTGGCAGATGTTAGTGGTCATCTGCTGCATAGTAGTGATTTGTTGTAATGGAGAAGTGCCTTCGTAGGTTAAGATATTGTTTCCAGTTAATACTCTGCCAAAGTTGTCTAGGGTTAATTCTATATCATAGCTTCCTGCTAGGAGTGTAGGAGTAGTACAAGTAGCATAGAGATAGTTATCACTATCAGTATGTAATGTTAGGTCGGTACATTTATCTACGGTTTCTTCATTATTACTATCTAATAGTTTAATAGAAGCTGTACCTAGATTAGCTGTAGTAGTATTAATGCTAGTATAGATAGTAAGAGTTTGGTAAGGATCACTTAGATTAATGGTGCTAGGACTAACTCTAATCTCACTCGGCTGTTCGGCAAGAGCAGTATAGAGAATAGTGTTACTGTAGCTTCCAGCAGGAATGTCTCTGTCTGCTAAGACGCCATAGTAGATAGTAGTATTAGATGTTCCAGTAGTATCTTGAGTGAGGAGGACTTCATTACCAGAACTAGGTACAGTGGCAAACTTACTAGCATTTGTAGTAGTAGAGTAATCTGCATCAAAATTATTAGCTACAATACCAGGAGTAGTGTTTGAAAGAGCAAAACCCCATGTATTACCAGTAAGGGCGGTAGCGGTACTGAGGCTTGATGTAGCAGTACCTGAGACTGGAGCAATATAGGTATTTAGAACTGGTATACCTCCAGATTCTTGAGTATTGTCTCCTGTTAGGTTATTAGATTTGGTGGTAGTAGAAGGGCTGGTAGTAGAAAGGAGTAATTGATGAGTCAGGGGAGAGTTAGTTTCTAGATAGACATTATCCGAACTAGATACTACGTTACCGAGAGTGCCACCAGTACTGCCATCTTGAGAGTAGTTTAGGCTTACTGGAGTACCGGCACTACCATGGCTACTACTTACAGAAATATAGTAGGCGAGAGGACTATTTGAGACTGAAACAGAAACAGGGGCGGTGTCTGAGCCGGAGATGGTGGAAGGGGAGGTGGCGGAAGAGTTAGAGATGGGAGAAGTAACTCCAGAAATACAATATGATAACAAAAACGCTACGGAAAAGGTAGCATAGACTCTGAATAGATTTAATAGTTTGATTTTTGCTCTGATTTTTGACATTGGCTCCTCCTTTTATGGGGGTGCCAGATGTTTCTCACAAAATGGCACCTCGTACTGGGTGCCCTGCAAGACACTTTTCTACTGAGAAGACTCAATAGGCACGAGATGCCAAGTTCGTAGTCTTCTTTATCAGTAGCAGTGTCTTTATAAATATTTCAAAATTTTGTCTTGCAGGGACATTTTAATTATAGCACACCATTTAATTACTGGCAATATGGTAATGGTAATATTTTCTAGTAGCCTTGTCAAATGATTTTTACAGGTAAGTATAAAATCTTTAACTATTACATATGCTTGATTTTATAAAGTTTTTGTGCTAGAATTATATCGTAAGAAGTGGAGAGAAAAATTGTACATAGATACAAGTAAGCTCGCAATAAAAGCATTAATAGAGCTAAGAAAAATTGATTACCAGAAGTGGCAGCCAATTTCTTGCCCGCTTTTAGATGGTGATCTAGTTTATTTTAATAAAGATGGATTCTATCATTTAACTCACAACGGCAGAGGGAAGATTCGTAATCAATCTGACCAAAGGATGAGATTAAACCTTTTACCTAATGCGCCAGTAGTAATAAAACGAGCGCGTGGTTTTGGTGCTATGCCTAGAACTATTCCTGCAGCCGAAAATAAATCAACCCCAGCTGTCAAGTTGGGGTTGATTTGATGTGTATGGGATGATTATTTATCTACGACGTCGCCTTCGACTGGCTCGTCGGTGTCGCCAGATTTAGCATCATCCGACTTGACGTTATCAGCGCCGTCAGACTTGGGTGCCTCTTGCTGGTAGAGTTTAGCACCGATAGGCATAATGGCATCTTGGAGGGCCTTGGTAGCAGCCTCTAGTTTATCCTTGTCGGCAGCTTCGTCTTTGAGAGTTTCCTTGGCGGTCTCAACGGCCTTTTTGATGGTTTCTTTGTCATCATCGGAAATCTTGTCTTTATATTCATCGGGCATCTTTTCGGCCTGATAAATGGCATTTTCAAGATGATTTTTAGCATCAATCGCCTCGCGCTTCTTTTTGTCTTCCTCGGCGTGAGCCTCAGCGTCCTTTTGAGCTTTCTCGATATCTTCCTTGCTCATGTTGCCGGAGTTCTGGATGGTAATGGACTGCTCTTTGCCAGTGCCTTTGTCTTTGGCAGTAACATTCAAAATGCCGTTGGCGTCGAGATTGAAGGTGACCTCAATCTGTGGAATACCACGAGGGGCTGGTGCGATACCATCCAAGATGAAGCGGCCGAGAGATTTATTATCGGCAGCCATTTCCCTTTCGCCTTGGAGGACATGAATTTCTACTTGAGGCTGGTTGTCGGAAGCAGTAGAAAATACCTCGGACTTGGAAGTAGGGATAGTAGTATTTCTATCAATCAGCTTGGTGGAGACACCACCCATGGTTTCAATACCAAGAGAGAGAGGAGTAACATCTAGCAATAGGACATCTTTGACATCGCCCTGGAGGACGCCGCCCTGAATAGCTGCACCGACGGCGACAACTTCGTCTGGATTAACGCCCTGCATTGGCTCTTTGTTGAAGATTTTCTTGACTTTCTCAACGACGGCTGGCATACGAGTCATACCACCGACCATGACGATTTCGTCGATGTCTTTGGCGTCGAGTTTGGCGTCCTTCAAGGCCTTTTCGACTGGCTCGGCAAGACGGTCTAGAAGTGGCGCGACCAGTTCTTCTAGTTTAGCACGGGTAAGGGTATGCTCAAAATGCTTGGGGCCGTCGGCATCGGCGGTAAGGAATGGGAGGTTGATATCGGTGCTGGCGGCGCTGGACAATTCTTTTTTGGCTTTCTCAGCCTCATCCTTGATGCGTTGCATCGCGGCAGCATCACTTTTAATATCTACGCCAGACTCTTTTTTGAACTCGTCACAGAGGTAATTGACGATAATATTATCAAAATCTTCACCGCCGAGGTGGGTGTCGCCATTGGTAGATTTGACTTCGAAGACACCATCGCCAAGCTCCAAAATGGAGACATCGAAAGTACCACCACCAAGGTCGAAGACCACGATTTGCTCGTCTTTCTTGCTCTCTAGGCCATAGGCGAGAGCGGCAGCGGTAGGCTCGTTGATGATGCGTTTGACCTCTAGACCGGCGATTTTGCCAGCATCTTTGGTGGCTTGGCGCTGAGAATCGTCAAAGTAGGCTGGAACGGTGATTATAGCTTCGGTGACTTTTTCGCCAAGGAAAGCTTCGGCGTCGGCCTTAATCTTGGAAAGAATCATTGCGGAAATTTCCTCTGGGGTGTATTCCTTGCCATCCATTTCTACGGCTACGCCATTACCTTTTTTAACGATTTTATAAGGCATGATGTCTAGATCTCTCTGGACCTCTTTATCATCAAATTTGCGACCGATAAGACGCTTGATGCCGTAGATGGTATTTTCTGGGTTAGTCACCCTCTGACGCTGAGCGACTTTGCCGACTAATCTTTCACCTTTTTTGGTGACAGCAACCACAGATGGGGTGGTGCGGTCGCCTTCGGCGTTTGTGATGACCTCTGGCTTGCCGGCGACCATGTAGGCAAAGGCAGAGTTGGTAGTACCTAAATCTATACCAATAATTTTGCTCATTTTTATACTCCTTTCGTGCTTTTTGCACTTTTTTGTTAGCACTCTTTAATGTTGTCTGCTAATTCTGTATCTATTGTAGCAAATTGGCACTCGTTTGTCAAGACTGCTAATGCAGTCTTGGAACGTCCCAAGGGGTAAACAAGAGCGCCAATTATGATTCTTCCGGGCGGCGCCCATTACCTTACGGGGTTAGCGTTGGACACAGCGGATACTGAAGCCGAAGCCCTTAGCGTAGTTATTCTGCGGGTAGACGCCTCCAGAATTGTAGATCAGGCTGTACGCATTAGTCTCAGCGGAAGGCGTACCAGACCAGAAGTAGCCGTAGCTACCCTGATTGTTCTCGGACGCGTAGCTCCAATCCCAGTCGCCGTAGTACTTAGTAAAGCCTAGATATTGATTTTCTAGGAGTGCCGTACCGGAAGTAATGTTGTAGCCATAAGTGGAGCCAAGAAGTTTAGCCCAAGATTTGTTAGTGGTTTCCGGGCCATTTACTGGGAGTTGCCAGCCGGAGGGACAGATGCTTGTATTTGGCGCAGTGGTGACACCTACCGTGGTTTCCTTAGCTACGGCGGTGGTCCAGTTGTAGAAAACTTGGCCGTAGTAGGACGGATCGTTTGTAGCATTGGCACCTAGGCCATGAGCTACTTCTACCTTCTTGGTATTGTAGATATTGCTACCGCTCCATTCGGATGTCTGGGTGATGCTGGCGGGGATGGTGTAAGTGGAAGGAGTGGTGAAGTCTGAGTCGGTGGCGGAGATGTCTTGGCCGTAGATGTTTAAGTTGTCCGCCATCCAACAGTTGCCATCTACGGCGTGGACTACACGGTAGAACTCCCTGTTTCTTCTATCTACGAGGACGGTTGATGCGTTGGTGGCAAGATTGTTACACTGAGTAGTGGTGAAATCTTGCATGGTTGGGTCGGTAGGCTGGCCAGAGAAGACGCAGCGGACAGTAATTTGAGCTCCTTTAATATTAGAATTATGGACGTCGAATAATCCAGTTTTTGCATCAATGGCATAATCATACGCATGGGAGGCAACTTCTCTTGTTGTTCGTGACCAAAATGCACTGCTTATTCCGGAATAACTAGAATTATACCCTGATAAGGTAAAGAAGAACGGTGATTGTTGGATGGTTTGTACAGCAGAGCCGTCAGTAGCATTTGTAATTGGAAGTCCGTAGTGAAGCATTAAGTTCTGGAAAGAATAAACGCCGTCATTATCAGGTAGTTGCCAACCTTTAGGGCAAACAGATTCTGTAATTGTAGTATTTACGTCTTCTGGTGTACCTAAACCAGCCGTGGCAGCTTTCCAGTTATACATATTTCCATACTTAGTGGAAGCGTTTACTATACAATATGGAACATTAGATGTGTCACAGGTATCAGTGGTAAGGTTGGCTTTAGAAGAGAGAATTTGAATTGTGCTAGAATCTGATGCAGTACCATCAGTGATGTTTGCGGCAAGCGTTCTATT
The DNA here is from genome assembly GCA_017405245.1 of Candidatus Saccharimonadota bacterium. Taxonomy (GTDB): domain Bacteria; phylum Patescibacteriota; class Saccharimonadia; order Saccharimonadales; family Saccharimonadaceae; genus Nanosyncoccus. The sequence goes on along the minus strand of JAFRAU010000015.1, from coordinate 105 downwards.
TTGTTCAACATTAGAATCACTTGGAGTAAGCACACGCACATTGCCAGCAGCATCCGTGCCATCTAGGGCTAGGTTATCTGTCATCCAGCAGTGCCCATCGGCCAT
>JAFRAU010000014.1 GCA_017405245.1 Candidatus Saccharimonadota bacterium | reverse complement strand
TTTTCTATATGTTTACCTGTACAATATGACATAGGTAGGTTCTCCTTATTTTAAGTAGTATTAAATTAAGTATAGAACCTACCTATTTTGATGGCAAGAAGCCGGCATCTTATGTTGCAAAGGTTCTGAGATAATACGTGCGCCTTGACTTTTTTAAGATATTATGATACAATATAAGAAGAACTTATTGTTTTGCACTTTGAAAGGATGGTGGACCATGAAGGTGATGAGATCAGAGCTGTTAGAACAGCTAAACGCAGTTTTAGACTACGAAACCCAGGAAAATCTGTTTTTTATTCCCCTGTTTAGCTCGAAGAAGCAAAACTTCGGGCGAATTAAATTTACACCTAGTGTAGTAGCAGAAATCACCAAAGATTTTCCCATAAAGAGAGCCGATTTAAAGGGGCTAAAAAGACCCCTGATAATCACACAGGAATCCGGTCACATCGAGGAATCTCCGGAGTTCTTCGTAGCATGCAGTGGGGAACTTTATGGCGTCTACTCTAAGGGAAGCAGCATTATCGACCCCTTACGCCCCGGGGATTCGCCGCAAAATAAGCTTCTTAAATCTGGTAGCCTAATTCCTGTCAAATTAGGATTGGAAACAGCCAAAGATAGAGACAAGTATCACCTTTTTTATCATCAGCTATTTCCGTCAAAGGAAGAAGCAACCTACGCGGACGTATGCCAGAGGCTCGCCCACCCGGCGATAAGGGCAAGTATTCCGTCAAATCTCGCCAGGTTTGTCGCCTTCATCGAAGCGACTACCGGGCATAAGGTAAAAAAGCTACAAGTAGCAGCGACGCGTCCGGATAAAATTTTAAAATCAAAAAAAGAATATCCGGTCTTCGCCCTCAAAGCCTCAGGTAATTGGGCGCAGGAAATGTACCTTATCCTTTCCGGTCTAGTTTTCAAAATGGTACTAGAAGACGCCAAAACACTTCCGGCAGCTATTTACGAAAACGTTCTTCGTACACTACTTTACGATAGTAGTGTACGAAGGGCCGCCAAAGCCCGTGGTGTCAACCCAGACTTTGACCTCTTTGAGGTTAAGCGCCTGGGTTGGCGCACCAACCTTAAAGCCACCTAAATGGTGGCTTTTTCTTGCATTTTTTATAATCTTTGCTATAATATAGGTTAGTTACCAAAGACAGCGACGGGAGTAAAGCATGTGCTTTTTCCTTAATCATGTCGCCGAGGCTAAATTATCTTATTTTTAGATTGGTAACGACATTTAACAATTCGGCCAATCTAATATGTCAATCATTTGGAAGTTAGAATCAGTATCTAATTTTCAAATCATAATCAAAAAGAAAGGAAGAAAGGGAAGTTTACCCTTCTTTAAATTTATAATGGCAATTACCAAAGATAAGAAAAAAACTTTGGTTGCTGATTTGACAGAGCTACTAGAAAGCTCCAAAATGACAGTTTTTGCCCGTTATCAAGGCTTAACCGTCGCAGAACTCCAAGAGTTGCGTCGCGCCGCCCGTGAAAACGGAGTCAAAATCAAGGTTGTAAAAAACCGCTTAGTCCGTGTCGCCATGGGCGAAATCGCTGTCTATAAAGACACCGATACTACCGGTCTTACTGGTCAGCTACTTTACGCCGTCTCCGACAGCGACGAAGTCGCACCAGCTAAGGTCCTAGCCAATTTTGCTAAGGAACACGAAGCTTTACAGATTGCTGGCGCATTTAATGACCTAGGCGTAAATCTAAAAGAAGAAGAGATCAAGGCTCTTGCCGCTCTTCCATCCAAAAACGAGCTTATCGCCCAGGTTGTCGCGCAGCTTCTCTCCCCAGTTACCGACTCTGTCTCCGGTCTCTCCGGTGGCTTGTCTGGCATTGTATCTGGTCTAGAAGCTCACGCCGCCTAATGTCAATTAGCAACTAATAATTTAGAAAGGATAAATAACTATGGCTACTGATATTAAAAAATTAGCCGAAGAACTAGTTAAACTAACTGTTCTCGAAGTCAACGAACTTAAAAACGTATTAAAAGATGAATATGGCATTGAGCCAGCCGCTGCCGCTGTTGCAGTCGCTGGTCCTGCTGCTGCCGGCGATGCTGGTGCCGCTGCCGATGAAAAATCTGAGTATGATGTCGTCTTGAAAGACGCTGGCGCTCAGAAAATAGCAGTCATCAAGGCTGTTAAGGAAGCTACTGGACTTGGTCTTGGCGAAGCTAAGGCTATTGTCGATGGTGCTCCTGCTACTGTCAAAGAGAAAGTTGCAAAGGACGACGCCGAAGCTATGAAGAAAGCTTTGGAAGAAGCCGGTGCTACTGTCGAATTAGCTTAGCCTATTTTAATTGGCCGAACTTGTCCAAAATTCCGCCATACCTGGCGGTTTTTTGGTGCGAAGACTTGATTTTATGTAGCTAGGTCCAGCATTGAAACTCAGCAAATGGCTAAATCAAGTGACTACGTTTCAAATCCATTGTCAAATTTACAACATTTTTTAATTTTAATCTGTAAAACCCGTGGAAAACTTTTTAAAAGAAAATGTTGACAAGATTTATATCTTGATATACTATAATATTAATACTATATTTAACAGACAGGATGCGAGGTATGTCTGAATTACCAGAAAAACAAATAAAAAGACTTCGGAGCCTTATTCAAGATGCCGAAACTAACTTGGCTGCCGCCAAGGAGCTTTTAATCTCCGTTTTAGGAGATGGTGGCGCTATTACCGCTCCGCGTGACGTCGTAGTTTCTGACCCTGATGGCAAGGTGATAGAAGGCGTTTTTGACGGCCAAATCATGATAGACCAAGAGGGGAAGAACTATCCAGTCCCAGCCAACTACGCCAGCAAGTCTAAGCTCGTTGAGGGCGACATCATGAAACTCACCATTACCCCTGAGGGCAAGTTCCTCTATAAGCAGATTGGCCCAGTAGAAAGAAAAACCGTTATCGGTACCCTCACCCACCATGACGATAAGTATTTTGTAGAAGTCTCCGGCAGAGAATATGAAGTGCTATACGCTTCTGTCACCTACTTCCGCCTAAAAGAAGGCCAGCAGGTCGCTATCATTATCCCGGCCAACAACGACAATGCCAACTGGGCCGCCGTCGAAGCCGCTATCTAGTTATAAGCAGCGAATTCCCACTCTACACCCAATAAACATCCAGTCGCACTAACATAAATGTTGTAATTTTTACAACATTTTTTAATTGTTCTTATTCTTTTTCATGATACAATAAAAGTGTTCGATACAATTCAATAAATCCAGGAGCGTTTTTAAGGCGTCATAAGTCACAGGTCGCTCTTGGAGTTGATTTGTATCGAACAACTTATGGCGCCTTTTTAGCGCCACAAAGATAATTAGGAGGGTAACATGCCAAACGAGAAGTTAGGGAAACTACGACAGGTGCTACGTAGTGCATATAAAAATAATAGACGGAATAAAAATGTCGGGAAGCGTCTAGGAACTTTTATAGGAGTGTTTCTACTAGGACTACTTTCGTTTAGCTTTGCTGCTATTCCCGCTCACGCTGACACCAATGTCTTCGGCAATAATAAGTCTAAGGTCTCTGTCACTATCACAGATTCTCTGGCCCTAAGACTCTTAGATAAGACCGCAAGTACAGAAATATCTAGTCTTAACCTAGCCCTAGACCTATATCCCCAAGGAGCCTTAACCTATGACTCTATGCTAGCCGAAGTAGATACGTCTAATGCCACTGGCTATAAGCTCTATATTAACTCTGACTATCAGGATTATACTTCTTCCTATACCACTAGTCTTACTAACCTAGACTCTACTATTGCAGAAAAGTCCCATGGCAGAATTCCTACTTTATCTAACCCTTCTGCTCCTACTGATCTATCTTTTACTATTACCGAAGCAGAGTATAGCATTCCTAACTCTGCGTATCGGAATACTTGGGGATATAGTACTAATAAGCTAGGCATAGTCAGAACCGTAGATGAAGAGACTAGTGAAGTTACTAATACTATCACTACCAATACGGATACTAGTACAGTACTATATCGTCCAGTCCCAGCCCATGATAACTCTATCTCTATCACTGAATCAAGAGAACCCATCATCAAACACTTAACTCCTATTACCATTGGTGTTAATGCCTCAGCTGGTACGGCTGCTGGTACATATAGAAATAAGGTAGCTCTTACCGCAGTAGCAAATCCTTTAACTATTGATTACTCACTATCCTTTAACGGCAATACTGATGGTGCAGGGAATAATGATGGTACTGCTACCAATCTTCCAGAAACCATGACTAAGTCTTCTGTGGCCTCACAGGAGGAGTTTGTTATACCGAATACTATACCGACGCGAAGCGGCTACGTCTTTATGGGTTGGTCAGAAGACCCTAGTATAAACTCCGGCTCAGGGTCTGGAACGGATGGACTATATATAGCAGGGGATACCTACACTATCATTGCCGATGATAGTGATGAAGAATCGACTACCAAAACTCTTTATGCTAGGTGGACAACTCCGCCGGCGTTCTTCACTATCACTTATATGCAGGACATGACGCCTAGTGTCTGCTCCTCTGCTACCACCCCGGCAACATCAGCCACTACGTCAGATACTACTGGTGCATACGATAAAGATACTAGTTACGTACCAGAAACTACCTTAATAGATTATCGTGGTACAGACGGTACTGGTACCGCTTCTAGCCCAGCCACAGGCTCAAACATCAGAAGCTACACGGTTAGAAAGCTTGCTGATGGCAATTGTTGGATGGCGGAGAACCTGAAACTTACACTCACTAACAACCAACCGGTATTAGTCGGTACATTCTCTGGTGGAGAAACCAGTTGGACTCCAACAGGTGATAGCGCAGGAAATAATTTCAATGCCAACACAAAATCTAACATCTCCGTCGATGGTAGAAATGAATGGTACTATCCATGGTACGCTGCTACCGCCGGGCAAGGAACTAATACGGCAAGTCCTACTATCTCCCAAAGCATTTGTCCGAAAGGTTGGAAACTGCCCGACAGTGGAGGTAGTATTACCCCGAGTTTCCAAAGTATAATAAATGAATATTCTGCTACTGCTGCAACAACCCTTGAAGCTTTTCCGTTAGAATATGTTGCGTCCGGTCGCTACGGTGCCGGTAACCTGACTAACCAGTCCGCCGGTTATTACTGGTCAAGTAATCCTTACACTAGTGATAGCAACTATGCATATAATCTGCTCTTTTCAGGTAGTACTGGTCCCCAGAATTATAGTATAAAATATTATGGTCTCTCAGTTCGATGTGTAGCTATTCCTTAGAATACGGAGAGACCAGCCATGAGCCTTATTAGCGTAATCTTGCGAATCAAGCTCTAAGCTATTCATGATCAAATTGTAAGCACGAGTACTAGAATTTGCCGCAACTGACCACCAGTGACCACCCGTACCTTGATCAAGCAGGTTACCGCTACTCCAATCATAGCGCCCTGAATATATATACGAAAGCGGATACCGGCGGGCTTTGGTTGAGCCGGTGAAGTTATTGCGAGGTTCTAGTTTGATTTAGGGGGTGGGTGGCAAGTGTAGGTAATTTCCGGTTCATAATGAGATTTAGACCAGATTTGCGAACGTAAAAATTACAACACTGATACGTGTTGTAATTTTTATCTGTGAGCAAGTCCCTGAACCGGAAATTACCTACCTTGCCAGGACCCACTCCGATAAGAAACCAAAACATCACGCTACTGCTTGCATTGGCTTTCCTTTCTTGGTAATCTAAAAAAGATGGAGGAAAAGTACGTCTACATTGATGAAACAGGTGATATCGGTCTTACAAACAAATCGAGACCATATTTCATCATGTGCGGTGTAGTCGCGACAAAGAAAGTGTCAGAAAAAATTGATATAAATCTTACTAAGATTAAAGAAAGCCTTAATTGGGGCAGGAACGCAGAGCTAAAATTCAGCAAAACCAAGAAAGAAATAATCATTCTTTCCCTTAAAAATATCCGGGATCTTAATTTTAAAATTTATTATGTAATATACAACAAAAAGACACCCTTAGACATTAGAAAAGGAAAGTCAGCATACAACACTATAATGCTAGCACTATTAAAATGCATCAATGCGAAAGTATTGAACGTTACAGTAGATGGTGGTTTCGGCAGAAAATATACTCGAAAAACAAGGACATTCATCAGAAAAAATCTACCAGAAAAAACGATAAAAAATTCACTTACGCAGACTCTGTAAGCAGTAATAATTTGCAACTAGCGGACCTAGTTGCAGGGTCAATTTCAAGAAGCCTTTCTGCTAAAACAAATGATGCTAAATTTTTCAAATTGGTCAAAGAAAAAACAATAAAAATTAAACTATAATAAAACAAGTCCACCTATCCTTTCGGCAGGCGTCCATCCGGACGCTTTTTGGTGGAATCGTTGTTTATAATTACATTATACTACACTTAGCATCTTTTGCAAAATCTGTTACAAAGTAAGTATACTATAATACAAACATCGGAGAGCAACCCATTGACGAATGTGCAAAGGGCCAAGCTCTCCTTTTTTTACTCCCCTCATAATCTCAGAACTAGCCGTCATTTTTTATGCTATAATAACCTCATGAAGGCCCTCTATCGCAAATACCGCCCTACATCTTTAAAAGAGGTCATCGGTCAGTCTCAGGTCACCACTCCTCTTGATAATGCCATCAAAAAAGGCAAAATTTCCCATGCCTACCTCTTTATCGGCCCACGCGGTTGTGGTAAGACATCGGTTGCCCGCATTTTTGCTCACGAAATTAACGGCTTTAAGTACGAAATTGAGGATTATTACCCAGATATTATCGAGATAGATGCTGCTTCTAATACTGGGGTAGACAACATCAGGGAACTAAGAGAAAAGGCCACCGTTGCTCCTACCTCTGGCAAATACAAGGTCTATATCATTGATGAAGTCCACATGCTATCAAAATCCGCCTTTAATGCACTACTCAAAACCTTGGAAGAGCCACCTCGTCATGTAGTTTTCATCATGGCTACGACCGACGCCTATAAAATTCCGTCCACTATCACCTCTCGCGCCCAAGTTTACACCTTCCAGCTTGCCGACCCTGCCACCATGAAATCGCATCTAGAAGATATATCAAAAAAAGAAAAAATCAATATCACCCCTGATGCACTGGACATTGTTGTATCTCGTGGCGGCGGAAGTTTCAGAGATAGCATTTCGCTTTTAGATCAGATTTCCACCATCAAAGACGACGAGATTGATAAGGAAACAGTAATAGCTACCCTTGGCCTCCCTGGGGAACAGGAAGAAATTGCCCTACTTTCTGCGTATAAACAGGGTAATATTCAAGAAATCACCAAATTAATTAAAACCAGCCTAGAAAACAGCAAAAAACCAGAAACCTTAGCCGAGAGCTTAATCAAAAGAATCATGGATAACCCAGAGCCGGAATTACTACCCCTGTTAGAAAAATTGCCAGATGTCGCTCATCCCTTTCCGGAAGCTAAGTTACTTTTAGCATTTATCGGAAATACGGCCGTAGCGCCCCCTGGGAGCGATTTTTCTCAAAACCTTACTAGGACACGTCAAAAAACTCAAACTACGGAAAAACAGCCCCAAAATAGGGGAGAATCGACTCAAACTACCCCAAATGACACATCAAAAGCCCCAATTACCCCTAGCACCACACTTCAAAATAACACACAGAGAGAATCCTCTGTTAGCAATAACGCCAGCTCAGCGCAGCCTCTCACTTCTTCCTTCTCTTGGCCTGACCTCTTATCCGCTATCAAAGAAAAAAGCATCGTCATCCACTCATCATTAGAGCGTTCCAGCTTCGCCTTAAAATCTGATACACTCTATATCTATTCTCCCAAAAGCTTTGATCGTAAAATTCTCGATTCTCCTAAAAACCTTGCCGTTATTAAAAACGCCTTACCAGGCGGAATCACCCCTGTTATTACAGAAGACGCCAAAATCACGCAGAATTCACCCCAAATTTCCAAGCTTTCTGCTATAATGGGAGATAATATACAGGAGGTCGATCAAAATGGTATCCCATTCAACTAATTCTTCTGAGGTCCGTATTCCGCCCCAGGATTTGAATGCCGAAAAATCTCTACTCGGTGCTATTTTGATATCTGATACTGGTTTCCCAGACATCTTAGAGCGCGTCCATTCTGGTGATTTTTATGATGAGCATAATGCTTTTATTTACCAAGCAATGACTACTCTTTATAATACTCACCGACCGATTGACTTGCTCACCTTAACCGCAGAACTAAAAGCCGAAGGTAATCTTAAAAAAGTCGGTGGCGCTACCTATCTTTCTGAGCTTACAAATTTCGTACCAACCGCAGCCAACGCCACAGCTTATGCTGATATTATCGCAGATTGCGCCACTCGCCGCCGCCTAATTAGAACCGGTACCGAAATCGCCGAAAACGCTTATGACACCGGAAAACCTGTTGGAGAATTAGTTGGGGCTGCGGAGAAGTCTCTCTTTGCCGTATCGGATCAGTCAACCAAATCTGACTACGAGTCTCTTGAATCGCTTTCTATTAAGACCCTGGAATATATCGAGAATCTACGCCAGAGCGGTGAGTCCATCACTGGCCTTAAAACCGGCTTCAAAGATATCGACCGTAAGCTTTCCGGCCTCCAAAAAGGTGATCTTATCATCATTGGCGCCCGCCCTGCCATGGGTAAAACTACTCTTGCTCAAAATATTGCTTATAATGCCGCAGAAATTAACCATACTGGCGTAATGTTCTTCTCTATGGAGATGGCTAAACGTCAAATTATGAACCGTATCTTGGCTGATGTTGCCGAAATCGAAAATGACAAGTTCAAAAACGGTAATCTCACCGGTGATGAGTTTGACCGAGTAAATGAAGCTCTTTCAGAAATCAGCGAGGTCCCGCTCTATATTGACGATAGCTCCGTAATGACCGTTTTAGAGCTAAGAAATAAGTCCCGTCGTGCCGCCCATGACCACGAAATCGGCCTTATTGTTATCGATTATTTAACTTTGCTATCGGGTACAGACCGTTACGCTGGCAACCGCGTCCAGGAAGTAACAGAAATCAGTAAAGGCTTAAAACAGCTTGCCCGTGAGCTAGATATTCCAGTTATCGCCCTGGCTCAGCTTTCTCGTACCGTCACTGGTCGTGATGACCCCCGCCCAGTCCTATCCGACCTAAGAGAGTCCGGTTCTATTGAGCAGGATGCCGACATCGTCATGATGCTACACCGCCCAGATTACTATCACCAAAATGAAGAAGGCTACGAACCAACCAATATCACCGAGCTTCTCGTACAAAAGCACAGAAATGGTAGCGTCGGCAAAATCGATTTATTCTTCCAGGGAGAATATTCACGTTTTATGTCACTAGACAAAACCCACGAATAGTTGCTATAATGTTTATGTGAGAAAGCCAATCATTTCCAAACTTTTCCTCTATAAGCACAGATTTTCTATCGGCTATACCTTACTTAGCATCATGCTTATTATTTTACTTTTTGGTATGCCACTCATTTCTCCGGACGGCTTATCAGAGGCAGAAATGGAATCCGCCGTTACTTCTCATGCCATTTCTGTCGACACTATCATGAACGGCGAAGTCGTCAATCTCCCTTATCACTACTTACAGAAACTATCCATCAATATTTTTGGTCTTTCAGCTTACTCAATTAAGCTTCCTAGTATCATCCTAGGTGTCATCCTGGCCGTCCTTCTTATTCTTCTCTTAAACCGCTGGTTTAAGAACAACGTTGCTATTATTGCCTCAGTTTTGACCGTCCTATCTGCGCCCTTTCTCTTCGTAGCAGGCTCCGGCACACCCCTGATTATGCTAGTCTTCTGGCCCACACTCTTACTCTGGCTCGGTTCCAAAATCGAAGGAAAAACCCTGCCAAAGACTATCTATTCCTTCCTTTTTGGCTTCTTCTTGCTACTTTCTATCTTTACTCCTTATTTAATTTATTTCGCCATCTTTGTCGTATTATATGCCTTTTTACATCCGCATCTTCGTTTCATGATTAAGTCCTTACCAAAAGTTCCATTCATTATCGCAAGCATCATCATACTTGCAGCCGTCGGCGTACTCGGATACGAAATCCTCCGCTTCCCAGATACCGCCAAAGCTCTATTTCTAATGGATGACTTCTCCCTGGGCCACTTCTTCTCAAATATCAGAGATGCTTTTCTGCCGTTCTTCTCATGGAGCGGCAACATCGAATCTGTTTTCTTATCGCCAATGATTGGCCTAGCCTCGTTAGCACTCGCCATTACTGGTCTTATTTCTACCACCAAAGGCTTCTTTGCATCCAGAAACTCTATCGCCTCAATTTTTATCGTCTTTACCGTCGTTCTTTCCGGATTTAACCCATTTTGCGCCGTCCTCATCATTATTCCATTTGCTATATTGACCGCTCATGGTATCCGCTATATTCTTGATAAGTGGTATGGTCTTTTCCCAGAAAACCCTTACGCCCGCATTTTTGGTCTTATTCCTATTAGTACCATCCTTGGCATTATGATTATTTCCAGTCTCAGCCATTACCTTTACGGCTATCGCTATAATCCAGTCGTCGCCGATGAATTTGCTGACGATCTCTCGCTAATATACAAAGAAGTTGAGCCAGGAACTACCATCTTAGTCCAAGGCGGTACACTCTCTTACGACTTTTATAAAATCCTCGAAGACCAGACCGACTATACCGTCACTACTACCGCCTCCAATATCTACGCCGGAAAAGACGTATCAAAGATTGCGACGCTTGGAAAATGGGGTGGTAGCCTTCCGTATGACCTTACGCGCATTATAACCTCGCCAAAATCCCAAAACTCTGATAGAATATATGTATACGAAAAAACTAAGTAACTAGGAGTTATTATGGGTCAGACTTTGGATCAAATGAAAATGTTAAATCAATTACGCAAAGCACAGAAAGAGCTAAAAAACGAAATCGTAGAGGTCGAAGCTGGCGATGGCGCCGTTGTTGTTCAAATTAACGGTGAATTAAAGGTGAAAAAAGTCACCATCGACCCGGAAAAAATCGACCTTGACGACATCCATGAGCTAGAACGCTGGATTGAAAACTGCTTCCGTGACGGCTACGCCAAAGCCCAAGAAATCGCTACCGACAAGATGAAGCCTTTGATGGGCGCCCTAGGAAACTTAGGATTATAAACAGCAAATGCTGCCAAACGCTTTGCAAAACGTTATTGACGCACTCGGAACTCTCCCTGGCGTCGGACCACGCACGGCGGAGCGCTTCGCCTACTATCTTTTTCATTCCGATAAAAATATCACCAAAAACATCTGTGATTCACTAGAAAACTTACACGACAAAGTCAAATCATGTCCGGTAACCTATGCTTTGATAGATAGTAGCGAAGAAATCTCCCCACTCTATAATGACGCAACCCGCGATAAAACCACCGTCCTAGTCGTAGAAGAACCGCTTGATATTTACGCGATTGAACAGACTAAGGGCTACACTGGAACTTATCACGTCCTCGGTGGAGCAATTTCCCCCATTGACGGCATTACTCCTGACCAGCTTCACATCAAAGAGCTTCTTTCTCGTGTTGAAAAAGATTCTGTAAAAGAAGTCATTATCGCCACTAATCCATCAGTCGAAGGGGAATCTACCGCTTTGCTCTTGCAGCGTACACTTTCGGAAAAATATCCGTCTCTTAAAATAACTCGCTTAGCCCGTGGTCTACCTCTGGGAGTAGACCTCTCCTACGCCGATCAAATCACTCTCTCCGCCGCCCTAGAAAATCGCACCGATTTATAATTTCCTCTAAAAATGACAGGATTATATTGTCACTCTTGACTTTTTATAGCGCTTGTGCTATAATAGTAAAGATGGGCGTGCATAAGCCGCCTTAGACAATCATTTTTAAACACAGGGGGTGTTAAAATGAAGAACATTACAAAGATACTTAGAAACGCAGTTGTACTCGCAGTTATCCTTTCTCTGGCTATGACTAACATGGTTGTGGCACAGACCAGAAAGGCTACCTTGTCGGAAGACCAGGCGGAGTTTGTCGAGAAGTATGTCAATGTCGCCATCCTCGGCGGCGCGGAACACGGCATGCCTTGGCAGACGGCCATGGCGCAAGCCATTGTCGAAAGCGGAGCTGGTACGTCACGTGCTGCCGTAGAAAACCACAATTTTCACGGAATCGGTTCGACGATTCCGGGGAGAGCTTACAAAAATTTCGAGTCGGACAGCAAGGGCTGGGAAGGTTATTACCATAACCTGGAAATCACACCAGCCTACGCTAAGGCGAACTTCCGCGATTATGCCGGCGATCCGAAAGAATTTCTGTCCGCTATCATAGAAGGCGGCTATAATTCTGAGGACGAAAGTTACGAAAGAAAGGTCGACTACCTTATAGATGCGGTCGAAGATTACCGCATCGAAAAAGGCTGGCCTACCTCGGCAGAGTACGCCAAAGTCCTAAAAGACTTCGATGGCGAACTGGACGAGAAAAGTCCGATATCGGACTACCAGATTTATACCAAAAATCTGAAAAAACGTTCCGCCGGACCAAGCGAGCAAGCCTTTATTCGTGGCTCTATCAAGCCCGCGAATGAGGTAAGCGACAAGCTTGAAATTTCCGCCGGCGAAGCAAAAGCGGAGAAAAGCGACAGCCAGTTTTCTGCCGGCGCAGGACGGATTATGGATAGAATATAATCCAAAAATCCGTCACAAAAAAGTTCACCGCAAGAACATAGCAACCGAGCGAAAATTTCTAAGTACAAAAGGGCGTCCAGAATATCGGACGTCCTTTTTAATTCCGTTTTTCATGCATTTACAGTCTTTCAGTTACCAAAGGGCATCCGGCACCCCAAATACGCCAGAAACTCCACCCGTCTTGAAGATAAAATGCTATAATATACCTATGGAAATAGCATTAATTATCATTGGAGGTTTGAATTTAGTGCTACTCATCATCCTCCTTATCAAAAAATCTAGCGCTAGCACCCAAGACGTAGCCGAAAACATCGAAAAACAGGCCGCCGAAATCGCAGAACACACCAAAAAATTAGACGAGAGAATGATTCGCATTGAGTCCGAAGTCGATAAGCTTACTCCTAAAATTTCTGGTGAATTTAGAGAAAATCGTAAGGAAATTTCCGAAAACCTACAAGTCATCCAAAAGACCGTCGACACTCGCGTCAAAAATCTCCAAGAAGAAAACACCAAAAAGCTCGACGAGATGCGTGAAACTGTCGACGAAAAGCTTAAAGCGTCCGTTGAAAAGCGTTTTAACGAAAGCTTTAAGACCATTTCTGGCCAGCTCACCCAGGTCTACGAAGGATTAGGAGAAATGAAAAACCTCGCCACTGGCGTTGGCGACCTTAAAAAAGTTATGGAAGGCGTTAAAACTCGTGGTATTTATGGCGAGGTTCAGCTCGGCTCCATTATTTCTGACATTCTAAACCAGTCTCAGTACGAGGAAAATATCGTTACGAAATCTGGCACTTCTGACCGCGTAGAATTTGCTATCAAAATGCCCGGAAAAGACGACGACTCTACAATTTATCTACCAATCGATAGTAAATTCCCAGTCGAAAATTACTCCCGTCTAATTTCTGCCTATGACGCCGGCAAAAAAGAAGATATTGAAAAATACAGCAAAGCCCTCGCCACTGACGTCAAAGAACAGGCCAAAAAGATTTCTACCAAGTACTTAGACCCACCTGCCACCACAGAATTTGGCATGATGTTCGTACCAACCGAGAGCCTCTACGCTGAAATTTTGCGTATTCCTGGACTTTCTGACGAAATTCGTCAAAAATATCATGTTTCTATCACCTCTCCTTCCACTCTCCCTGTTGCTCTAAATGGGCTACTCATGGGCTTTAAATCAGTCGCCATCGAAAAACGCTCATCTGAGGTCTGGCAGGTGCTCGGCGCAGTCAAAACTCAATTTGGCAAATTCGGCGATCTTCTCGATGCAACTCATAAAAAGCTCATTGAGAGCGCCAATAAAATTGAGTCCGCCGCCACTACTTCCCGCGTTATTGAGCGAAGATTGAAAAACGTCGAATCCTTACCAGAAAAAGACAGCGTCAAAATGATTGGCAACGTAGATGTTTGAATCATAATGAAAAAGTAATGTTATGTTGTCCCATCGAGAATGTGATATAATAATCTCATGTACGATCTTTTTTCTGATTTCTTAAAAGATAAGAATTCTCTCTGTATTATCCAGGCTGAAAATCCTGACGGTGATTCGCTTGGTTCCGCACTTTCTCTTGATTACCTTCTAAAAGACAAGGAAATTTCCTTGTATTGTCCAGTAGAAGTACCTAAATACCTCCGCTATTTTGATGATTGGTCCAGAGTTTCCTTAGATTTTGATTTTAAGGCCGACGGCTATATTATTGTTGATACTGCCGCCGAAATATTACTTTCTAAGCTCTTAGAAGATGACGCCATTAAGAATCGCCTCTACACTGCCCCAGTTTTCGTTTTAGACCACCATGAAACCGACGATGATATAAATTTTGGACATCAAGGCTTAATACAGACCTTGCCAGCCTGTTGCGACTTAATATATCGTATCGGCAAAGAGCAGGGCTTACTCAGTGCATCTCCACTTGAAGAAGGTGATGCTAACTACGAAATAGAGAAAAAAGCCGCCGAATATCTATACTACGGCATCTTATCAGACACGCTAGGCCTTACTTCGCCCAATGTCACCGCCGAGACTTTTACCACCATCGCGGATTTAGTATCTCGTGGACTTAGAGTCGCCACCTTAGACGAAAAGCGTCGGCAATATTCCAAAAAATCTCCTCGGATTTTAGACTATAAGGCCGACTTGATTAAACGCCTAGAATATTACCTAGACGGTTCTCTCGTCACTGTCCATATTCCATGGGAAGATATTTCTGAATATTCTGACGAATACAATCCTAACGTCCTAATTTTAGAAGAACTGAGAATGGTAGAAAATGTTAAGGTCGCTGTCGCCATCAAAACTTATCCTGATGGCAAAGTCACCGGAAAAATCAGAACTACTGATAGCGCCCCAATCGCCGATAAAATTGCCGGATATTTTGGTGGTGGTGGACACCCTTATGCAGCCGGATTTAGAACCTATGATTTAAGCTACGAAGATACAGTCCACGAGCTAATTTCTGCTATGACTAGCATCGAAAAAGAGGAAAGTAAAAATGAGTAAAGTCAGAATTTATAATCAACTTACTAAAAATATTGAAGATTTTAATCCGCTTGACGAAAAAAACGTCAAAATTTACACCTGCGGACCGACTGTTTATAGCTATGCTCATATTGGCAATCTCAGTTCTTATATCTATTGGGATTTTCTAATCCGCACACTCACACTTTCAGGCTACACCGTAAATCGTGTGCTCAATTTAACTGATGTCGGGCATCTCTCGTCTGACGCTGATGATGGCGAAGACAAGTTAGAAAAAGGCGCCAAAAAAGAGGGGAAGACCGTCTGGGAAATCGCCGACAAGTATATTGAGGCATTCTTAAATGATTTTCGCTCATTAAATCTAATTGAGCCGCAGAAAATCGCCCGCGCTACCGACTACATACAAGAAGATGAAGAGCTAGTTGACCGTCTAATTGAAAAAGGCTACACTTACGAAACCTCAGACGGCATCTACTTTGACACCAGCAAGTTTAAGACCTATGCTGATTTTGCAGACTTAGACCTAGAAAAGCTTCAAGCTGGCGCTAGGGTAGAATTTAGCAATGAGAAAAAACACGTTTCCGATTTCGCTGTCTGGAAATTTGTTAGGAACGGCGAAGATCACGCCATGCAGTGGAACTATCGCGGTCGCCCCGGCTATCCAGGTTGGCACTTAGAGTGTGCTAGTATTATTAAAAAAGAGCTCGGCCTTCCTATCGACATTCACACCGGTGGCATTGACCATATCCCTATTCACCACACTAACGAAATTGCCGAAGTCGAGGCCGCTTTTGATGAAAAATTAAGCAACTACTGGACGCACTGTAATTTTATTACTATAAACGGCGAAAAAATATCCAAGTCACTTGGTAATGTCTATACACTATCAGATCTAAAAGAGCGTGGTTTCACACCATTAGATTACAAAACATGGGTTCTGCAAGGAAACTACCGCACGGCCCGGAATTTCACTTTCGAAGACTTAACTTCCGCGAAAAATCGCAGACTAAATTGGAGAAATCGAATTGCCGCTCTTTATCAAAGTAGTCGCATGGAGCACGAGAAAGACCCGAATTTCAAAAAGGACGAAGTTTTAGAGCTAGCAAAGCGCAATCTCGGCTCTGCCAAAATCCTCGCCTACATTGATAATTCTAACCTTTCCATGGAAGATTGGGAGTATGTCGATGAGCTCCTAGGACTAGATTTAATTAACTCTACTCCGGACATCACCAAGCGTCTCATTTCTAAAATCAATGCTCGCGAAGTCGCCAGAGTCAAGCACGATTTTCGTACCGCCGATCAAATCCGCGACAGTTTAGTCAAGAAAAACATTACTATTCTCGACACCGCCGAAGGTCCTATCTGGCAATATTTGAGCTAAGTTTTGTCTTATGTTATAATACACTTATGAAATTATCACAATCATTTGTAAAAACCTTGCGAGACGCCCCAAAGGACGAAACCGCTAAATCTGCTAAATTTTTAGTCCGGGCCGGATTCGTGCATAAGGAACTAGCCGGGGTATATACATTTTTACCACTCGGTCTTATCACCTTAAAGAAAATCGAAAACATCATTAGAGAAGAAATGAACGCCCTAGGCTCACCAGAAATACAAATGACCGCCCTTCAAAATCCCGCTCCGTGGCAAGCCACCAAGCGCTGGGAATCTGAGCGTATGGATATTTGGTTCAAGACGGAATTGTCCGCCGGCGGTGAACTCGGCCTCGGTCCGACTCACGAAGAACCAGGCACCGCTATGATGAAAGATTACATTAAAAGCTACAAGGATTTACCAGCCAGCTTTTACCAATTCCAGACTAAATTCAGAAATGAGCTTCGCGCCAAATCTGGCATCATGCGTACACGTGAGTTTTTAATGAAAGATCTTTATTCTTTTAATGTCGACCAAGCTGCCCATGACGAGTTTTATCACAAAGTCGAAAGAGCTTACAAAAACGTCTACGATCGCGTTGGCCTCGGCGACTGTACTTTTGAAACCTTTGCCTCAGGCGGTGCTTTTTCTAAATATAGCCATGAATTTCAGACTATTTTAGACGTCGGAGAAGATACGATTTATTACAACCATGATAAATCAGTTGTCTTAAACGAAGAAGTCCTAAATGATGAGATCTTAGCCGACCTAGGCGTAAAGCGCGACGAGTTAGAATCCTGCCAGGCTGCCGAAGTTGGTAACATTTTTAGTCTAGGCTACAAGTTTTCGGAACCACTTGACCTCAGTTTCAGCGACAAAGACGGCAAAAAACAGCTTGTCTACATGGGCTCATACGGCATTGGCGTCTCGCGTGTTATGGGTGTAATCGCCGAGAAATTTGCCGATGACAAGGGCCTTGTTTGGCCAGAAACCGTTGCTCCGTTTAAGTATTACTTAGTCGCCATTGGCGAAAAAGCTGGAAAACTTGCCGCGGAGTGGGAGTCAAAGTATTCTGACTTATTCCTTTATGATGATAGGGCTAATCGTCCTGGGGAAAAATTTGCCGACAGCGAACTCATGGGACTACCTTTCCGCATTGTTATTTCCGACAAGACCTTAGATAACGACAGCCTAGAACAAACTAATCGTAAAACCGGCGAGACAAAACTATTGACAATTAAAGATTTCCTCGGTATACTTACACACGTATGAAGAAAAAGACAGTTAACTTGACCAAAGAAGGCAAGGCGGATTTAGAAAAAGAGCTAAAAGATTTAGTTTCTCGCCGCCCACAAATTGCAGAACGTTTGCAGGCTGCCCGTGCATTCGGCGATCTCTCTGAAAACCAGGAGTATACTGATGCTCGTGCAGAACAAAAAACCGTAGAAAATCGTATCGCAGAGCTAGAAGAAATTCTAAAAAATGTCAAAATCATCAGAAATACTTCTCATGATAAGGTCGCAATTGGTGCTACCGTCACCGTAACAATCGCCGGTAAACGCAATACATATTCTATTGTCGGCCCAGTAGAAGCCGATCCGCTAAACGGTAAAATTTCCGATAAATCACCTATCGGCGAAGCTATTATGGGCAAAAAAGCCGGTGAGTTCTATACCCTTCCTAACGGTAACAAAGGCAAGATTATCTCTGTGGAATAAAAAGTCAATATATGTTATAATTTCTATATGACTACATTAGCCGATTACAGAGAAGAACGTATTAGAAAACTAAATGAACTAAGAGAGCGCGGTATTGACCCATATCCTGCTAAATCTTTCCGTGACACTAAAATTTCTGATATTTTAAGTCATTTTGACGAAAAAAAGGGAAGTACTGTCACTATCGCTGGGCGCATCACTGCTATCCGTAGTTTTGGCAAACTTGCCTTTATTAAAATTCGTGACTACACCGGCGAAGTCCAAATCTTTATGAAAGAAGACTCGGATAGCAAGGACTCTAACCTTCTTGGCGCTAAGGATATCAAGCTTCTCGACACCGGCGATTTTATTGAAGCTACCGGTCTAGTTGACAAGTCTCAGACAGGCGAAATTTCCGTCTTTTCTAATTTTGTTAGACTCTTAACTAAATCTCTCCGTCCACTTCCGGGAAGAGATGGCTTTACCAATAAAGAGGAGCGCTTCCGTCGCCGTTATGTCGACATGAACGTTAACGTCGAAGTCAGGGAACGCATGGTCCGCCGTAGCAAGTTCTGGCAAGCCACCAGGGAATTTATGCTAGACCACGGTTTTATCGAAATCAACATTCCAGTCCTCGAACACACCACGGGCGGCGCAGATGCAAATCCTTTTGTCACTCACATGGATGCACTAGACGAAGATTTTTATCTTCGCATTTCACACGAGCTACCCCTAAAACGGCTTCTTGGCGGCGGCTTTGAAAAAGTTTTTGATATTGGCCCACGTTTTAGAAATGAGGGCGTAGATGACGAGCATCTGCCAGAGCATATCGCTTTTGAATCTTATGCTGCCTATCAAGATTACGAAGACGGCATGAACCTATACGAAGAAATGATTAAATACGTTGCCATAAAGACCTGGGGAACCTTAGAGTTCCACGTTGGTGGTTTTGATATTAACCTTGATAAAAAGTGGCCACGCATCAAATATGCCGATCTTCTCAAAGAGAAATATAATGTTGATGTATTCCACCCAGATAGAGAACAGCTAAAAAAGATTTTAATAGATGACTTCAACAGTTCAGCTGACAAAAACGACAAATCCGCCAAAAAATCCTTAGAACATACCTTAGAAGTCGCATCAGATGCTAGACTAATTGATGCCGTGTGGAAGCTGATTAGAAAAACCTCCGCCGGTCCATATTGGCTAGTGGAAGAACCGCTCGCTCTGTCTCCACTTGCCAAAACCGACCCAGAAAACCCAGCAGTCACTCAGCGTTTCCATCCAATTATTGCTGGTACGGAGATGGGAAATGGCTTCTCAGAGTTAAATGACCCAATGGATCAATTAAATCGCTTTAAGGAGCAGCAGGCAGCACGTGATGCCGGTGATAACGAGGCTCAGATGCTAGATATGGATTACGTAGAAATGCTAGAATACGGCATGCCACCAGCTTGTGGCTGGGGTAATTCAGAAAGAAACTTCTGGCTGCTTGAAGGCGTTTCCGGCCGCGAAGGCGTTCCATTCCCGATTATCAAATCCAAAGATTAGAACTACGCCATCAAAAAGTGTTGTAAAAATTACAACATATTTAATTTCTTTTATGCTAAAAATGTGCTACAATTAAATTGGATCATCTTTTAGTTTAATCAATAGAGATTTTTACTCTTTTGGATTTTATAGGCGCTATTTGGGCCACTCCGAAAGTTATCTCTATTGAAATAACTAGAAGATGATCCACCCGGTAGCGCCTATTTTGTGCTTGGCGGTGCTGCTGGGGAGAAGAAATACTGTAAGTCACCAAAAGGTGAGAGTTTTGGTGAATCAGTATTTTTTGTTACCAAAATAATAGTTAGGAGACCATAATGCTAGGAAAAAAGAAAAT
>JAFRAU010000013.1 GCA_017405245.1 Candidatus Saccharimonadota bacterium | reverse complement strand
ATTTTCTTTTTTCCTAGCATTATGGTCTCCTAACTATTATTTTGGTAACAAAAAATACTGATTCACCAAAACTCTCACCTTTTGGTGACTTACAGTATTTCTTCTCCCCAGCAGCACCGCCAAGCACAAAATAGGCGCTACTAGGTTGGAACAACATTGAAATTCATAATAGAATCTCGCCGAAGGGCCTAATAGCGCCTATCTATGCGGCGAAATAAAAATTCTATTATGATAGTTTCAATGTTGTTCCGCTTTTAATTATATCACAACTTTTACATAAGGGAAATCAAAAAAGTGTTGTAAAATTTACAACACTTTTATTTGAGATTTGGCTCTACCGAATTACTACGTTTTTATACTGTTATATATTCATTCTTTTTAAGGTCGGAGGAACTAGAAAACTGATTATCTCGTGTATTTTTCATTCAAATCAGAGTAGTCGTATAACTCGTCGTCAGAGAACCAAAGATTTAGTTCTTTCTTAGCTTCTTCCGGAGTAGCAGAAGCGTGGACAAGATTAGGTACACCTTGCTTTTTAGCATCAGAATAACCATAGCTCATGTGTGCAAAGTCGCCACGAATAGTACCCATGTCAGCAGATTTTGGCTCAGTTGGGCCGACAATCTTTCTGACTAGTGGCACTGCCTCAATCCCTTCTAGACACATAGCAATTACCGGTCCGGTCATCATATAGGCTACGTTATAGCGGAAAATATCTTCCCCGTGGCGGGTAATCATCTGGCCAACGTCTTCATAATGCTTGTAATATAGGTCTTCTCCTGGCATAACCATCTTCATGCCAACAATTTTAAGACCGACGCGCTCAAAACGGTGAATAATTTCTCCGACAATACCACGTTGCACGGCATCTGGTTTTAATACTACTAGGCTACGTTGAATTAGATCTTTCTCTTTTCCCATAAAACTCCTTTTTTTTGATTATAACACATTTTTTTAAAGTGCTATAATAAGTTTATGAAAGAATTGTACGTCATCGACTTAATTCAGGATTTTTTAGAACACGTAGAAATAGAAATGGGCCGGTCAATCAACACAGCTAGAAACTACGAGCTATACCTAAATCGATTTTACGAAATCTGTTCCGAGGGGCTAAAAGGAGAAATGAAGCCGTCTGATATTACAGAGGAGATGCTGAGAAAATACCGGTTGAGGCTTAACCGCTTCGAAACAGATAATAGACATACTCGCCTAACGGCAACCACACAGGCTTATCACCTAATCGCACTACGAGGTTTTCTGAAATATTTAGCTCGGCGAGGTATTAATTCCCTAGATCCGTCACTAGTGGATCTGCCAAAAACTCACCGCCCACAAGTAACTTTTTTACATTATGACGAAATTCAGGCAATGCTAGACGAGATTGATCTAGAAACAGAAACTGGCCTGAGAGATAGAGCGATTATTGAGCTGTTATTTTCTGGTGGGCTACGCGTATCAGAACTCTGCAAGCTTAATCGTGATGATATAAATTTAGATAAAAAAGAATTTGTGGTGCGAGGCAAGGGGAGCAAGGATCGGCCGATTTTTATTGATGAGTCTGCGGCGGAGAGAGTGCGAGATTATCTGACGGTGCGACATGACAGCTTGCCAGCATTATTCTTAAATAATAGTAGAAACTCTGGTCTACCGGATACGTCTGGTGATTACCGAAGACTGACTCCTAGGAGTATTCAGCGAATTATCGAAAAATACACACGAGCAGCTGGCATTACTAAGCATGTTACACCACATACTCTCAGACATAGTTTTGCGACAGATCTTTTAATGAATGGGGCAGACCTTAGAGCGGTACAATCGCTTCTTGGGCATAGTAATATTTCCACTACCCAAATTTATACACATATTACTGACACACACCTGAAAGATGTGCATAAGAAGTTTCATACAGAGACAAATTAGTCCTTAGGATAATCATAATTCGAAAATAGCGGTGTAGTATTTTGCTCAGAACATGCCGAAAGTCAACTGCATGAGCCAGCCCTGACAGGCATAGACTAGCACAAAGGCGAGCACAAGGAAGGGTCCAAAAGGTATAATCTTTTTCCCTTTTTTTAGCTTTAAAATTAGGCCAGCGATACTTGCAAAAAAGTTCGATAAGAAAAGAGTAACTAAGGCCAACCACCAGTCTCCTAGGACTATCGAGACCGCAAGCGCTAAAAGCCAGTCACCGCTGCCGACCAATTTTTCTTTGGAAAACATATATAATAAATAATATGTTCCGGCTAGTAGAGCAACGCTACCTAACGTACTAAGAAGTACCGGCAGGAAGTCTCCCCAGAAATTCCCGGCAAAAGTGAAGCAAATGGTTTTTATTAAGAAATAGACTAGTGAGAAAACGACTGACATAATAAGGAGCTTAGTTGGAAGTAATTTCCATTTAGCGTCGTAAATCATCATAATCCACATAATAGTAATAGTAATTAAAAGCACTACCGCTAATAGAATAAGCATAAGTATCTCTAATACATTGTGATGTACTGTAAGAATTTCTGGCAGAAAAACGGCCCCAATAGCGGCAAAAGCCAGGCCAAGACTAAGTTCGCTCAGTAGTTCTGTTTTGCCGATTTTTGCGCCACAAGATTTGCACTTCCCTTTCTGAACTAGCCAGGATATAACTGGGATATTTTCTGACGCAGAGAGGCGCTTGCCACAATTAAGGCAGACACTCCATTTACCGGGACTTTTCTTTCCCAGCTCTTTATACCTAAGCCGCCAAGCCTGGCAACAGGCAAAACTACCAAATATGGCGCCAAGGCAGAATAAGATAATGAGAGAGACGATTTCCATTTCTAACATATTGCTATTGTACCCTAACTATAAAAAGTCAACAAGTCCAAGCGGTAGCTTTATGGGGGTGAATAAAAATCAAAAAGGAGTAGAACTGAGGTTTGTATTTTTAAAAATTTCTTACAGAAAGTGACTTGCTTTTTTAACGCTTATGTTATACCATTAGAATAAGCGTAATAAAATCTAAGGTAATTTTAACGCAAGGAGAATATTCTATGTTAAAACAACAAAAACAATCTAAATCCGGGTTTACGATTATCGAAGTCGTGCTCGTGCTTGCTATCGCCGGTCTTATCTTCTTGATGGTGTTCTTGGCACTTCCAGCTTTGCAAAGGTCTCAGCGTGATACTCAGCGCCGTGATGATTTGGCAAGGTTCCAGACGGCTATCGCTAATTATCAGACAAATAACCGTGGGAAGATTCCTGGGAATAACGTAGCCAGTGGCGCTAATCAAGGTGATTATCGCAATAAATATACCGAGTTCTTAGTCAATTATCTCTGGGCTGGTGGTGACGAGTTTACTGATCCAGATGGTCAGGTATATGCAATCGCGTCAGTTTGTCCAAACTTAGGTAACCCTGGTGCGTCTGGCAATGTCTGCGTAAGCCTTGATGAAGTTACCCCTACTGAGGGTGCTACGGTCAATACTTGGGAATACGATGGAGATCGCAATAATCTCCAAGACAATCTTGAAAATATAGCAGCACCAGATGGTTACAGTGGCACTTTGAATCATTATATCTATGTCTTCCAAAACGCCCAGTGTGATGGTGAAAAAGTTGTTCCATCCACCGGTGTACGTAAGATTGCGATTCAGTTCAAGCTAGAAGGTGGTGGTATTTACTGCGGCAATAACTAATCCCTTCCGTCCGTTCGTTGCAAACCTGGATTTTGTTTAAAACAAAAACCAGAAAAATCAAAAATCCCCGCTCCCTTACGGGGATTTTTGATGAAAATAATCTCAGTCTAGTTAGTCTAGATTTTAGTCTGGAATTGACACTGATCTCTTATCTACGAGTCTAGACTTCATGCCATACTTGATTTTTTCTACAAAGTGTGGTATAATTTAATTATGAGGGGTTAATTTTGTTCTTTAATAGGAGGTGATAAAATGTTTCAGCTAAAAGACTACGAATATGTGCCCGGTAGAGCTTGCACCATCTCGGAAGAAAAGGTGCTAATGACGCGCAGAGTACCACTATCGCGGCAAGAATACGCTGTTGCACATCTTTCTGGTACGCCGTTAGTAGAGCAAATGGCGCAATACGAGGATACCCAAACCAACGTAATAATGGGGAGTAATCCCAGAGTGTGGATTTGGGTAACTGATGAGAAAGGAAATATCCTCGAAATCAATTTGTTCTACCAAATTAAAGAGCTCGGCATAGCTGAGGTTACCAAAAAGGTGGCCGATACGATAGTTGGACACCTTACCGGAAAAACTTTCAACATTGTAAAAGACCGGATAGGAACTTTCAGGATAGATGGCTTAAAAGAAATTATTAAGGCCGACTATCAAAAAGGGCATGAGCAAAACCAATGATTACCGTAACCACCCCCGCTTCAACACCCAGGACACTTGTCCTGGGTGTTTTCCACTGATGGTTATTTAATCTAAACTTTTCTAGCTTACTTATCGCCAGGTTTTTCTAGACGATAATAAATAGATGGGGCAAACCTGATTGGCGCTAGAATAGCTTGGGCGCCTTTTTCCATCTTAATTAGGTTCTTGGTACCAAAAACTTTTTTAAGTCCCTTTGAGCGGAAATTGGAGACCGATAAGACCTTATCAATCTTAAACCCGGCCTCTCTAAATAGGTTCTCGATATACTTTGGGTGATAGTTAAAGAAACCATCCTTGTCAACGTCAGAGAGATTGGCGACATTATGAGTAAATGGACTAGCCTTAGTCTTACCAGTAAAATATCTGGCGATACGTGGCAAGGTACGTTTATTTGCAACTTCAATTACAGCGATGCCACCGGGACGAAGAATACGGTAAAGTTCAGCCAAAACCTTTTCCATATCCTTAAAATGATGCGTAGCTCGAATCATCATGAGTGTAGAAAACTCACCATCCTTAAATGGTAAATTATAAATATCTCCCTGCTTTGTTTTAAGCTTGTCTCCATATTTTTCCCTAGCCTGAGCTAGTTCTGTTTTGCTATAATCAAAAAGCGTGGCAGATTTTGCTCGTGGCAAATATTCATCCGCTAGACGGCCATAGCCTCCGGCAACGTCGACAAAGTTTTCCATTTCTCGCGGCAAGAGTTTCCTTATAGCCATGCGGTCAGCCGCATCTTCATATTTACGATCAGCGTCTTCCCAAAAAATCTTCTTATAATCATAGCCGTTGTAATCAGAAATAACAGCTCTATTTTGCTTTGAATGTTTCGCAGTTGTCATAAGATATATTATACAACCTAATTAGACATTTCTGAATAGCAATTTCTTAATTTTTTGGACAATAGGATCCACTTCGGGAAGATCAAGGAAATATCCGGCAATAATATAGGCCGCAAGGCTAACTACGGAAATTAACAAGAATTTTGGCAAAGTTGCGAGAATAGAGACGTCAGAAGAGCGTAATGGGAAAAACTTAGTCATAGAGTACGCTACTGCGCCAGCGATAGCCGTAGCAATAATCATTCTAATAAAGCCCTTCCAAAAAGACTTAGTAAGTAGCTTGTTCTTACTAACTTTTTGAAGCAAGCCAATAAGAATCACAATTTCTAGTAGTGCGCCGATAGATTGCGCGTAGCCTAAGCCTTCTGGCCCGAATCCCATCATAGTAAAGACGACTGCAAGCACGGTTGATAAGCCTACTGCAATAATACTAACAACAAATGGTGTCCTAGTATCTTGCCTAGCATAAAACCCACGTGATGCGATATGAAAGACTGAACGCGCAAAAATTGCGACAACTAAGGTTCCGAGAACCGAAGCAATCAAAGGGTCGCCACCGTTTTTGATGAAAGACACGACATATCCTCTGGCAAAATAAGCAATCACGGCAACTGGCAGAGAAATCCAAATGATAGTGCGGAGTGCCGACCTGAAAGTAGCATAATATTCATCTTCCTTGCCTTCGCCAATATCCTCGGTCATTTTGGGGAAGAAAGCGGTGGAGATTGCTACGCCAATTAGATTAACTGGCATTTGATGGAGTGAGGTAGCCTGTTGGTATGAGCGCATCGCACCAGCGCCCATACGAGATGAGAGATTAGTGTTAACAATGGTATTAACATAGTCAATTCCCTGGTCCAAGGAACGCGCTGGGAGGAGTTTTAGTACGCTTCGAAAGCCATGATTCTTCCAATAAATCTTAAACTCATAATCTACACCTAAGCCAAATAGACCGACTAGTGAGATAATGACTTGCAAAATCGCTCCAAATACTACGCCAATAGCAACGCCCATAATGCCACCCTCAAAAATCTGTACACCAAAGATATTGATACCATTAGTGAAAAAGACAATGCCGATTAAGATGCCGATATTATAGACTGCTGGGGCCAGGGCATAAAATACAAAACGTCCTACGGCCTGTTGGATACTAGATAGCACGGTCGCAATAGACATCAAAAACGGATTGATTGCGATAACACGCATCATATTAATAGCAAGAATCGTACCGGGTTCGTCTAATCCTGGGCCAACTATGTAGCGGACTAGCGGATCAGCAAAAATCATAATTAAAATGGACGCAGCCAATGTAACTAGTGCCATGAGATTTAGTACACTGGAACTAAGATGCCAAGCTGACTTTTTATTACCATTTACTAGACGTTGATTAAAAACCGGAATAAAGGACACTGC
This sequence comes from Candidatus Saccharimonadota bacterium, assembly GCA_017405245.1. Taxonomy (GTDB): domain Bacteria; phylum Patescibacteriota; class Saccharimonadia; order Saccharimonadales; family Saccharimonadaceae; genus Nanosyncoccus. The sequence continues at coordinate 13,207 of JAFRAU010000013.1, read as the reverse complement.
GAGTGCGCCTGATGTGAGAATGAAAAACATGAAATCTGGAATCGTAAATGCAGCGGTATAAGCGTCAATACCTGTTGGATAAGTATCTAGGTAATATGAGTTTAGTAAGCGGTCACGGAAAATACCTAAGAGAGCCGAGACTAGTGTGGAGCTAGCCAAAATGACAGCAGAAGCCTTAATAGAGAACCTTGCATTAGCCATCGCAACAATGGATTTAAATTTTGGCGCTTTCATTGAATTCTATTATACCACAAGGAGCCTAAGTTTCGGCTTAATGTAATTTGGCACCGGCTGGCAGGGTAGCTCCCTCCATGAGTGGAGCAATCTCCGACTCTTCAAGGGTCTCGTTTTCTAGAAGAGCCTTAGCAACGCGGTCTAAAATCTTAGTATTAGCAGTAAGAACTATCTCTGCCCGCTTAGCTGCTTCATCCGATAATTTCTTGATTTCTGCGTCAATTAGCTCGGCGGTCTTTTCTGAATATGGCTTACCGGTAGAGATAGTATAATAGCCAGCATCGGTATTTTCTGGGAAAACTAGGTTACGGGTATTAGAGCCCATACCTTCTTCTACCACCATTTCTTTTGCTAGTTCTGCAACGTTTTTGAGATCAGAAGATGCGCCAGTAGTAATATCATCCTCGCCAAAGATAATTTTTTCTGCGATGCGTCCACCCATTGCCCGCGCTAAAACATCTTTTAGTTCATAGATATTCTTATAACTTCGATCTTCTGGCGGTAAGAACCAAGTCACTCCACCGGTCCGTCCACGCGGAATAATAGTCACCTTATGCACGGGGTCGGAATCTGGTAAGATGTGACCAACCACGGCATGGCCTGCTTCATGATAAGCTGTTAACTTACGTTCAAAATCATTCATGACCTTGCTTTTTCTTTCTGGGCCAATCGCTACGCGCTCAAAAGCCTCAGTAAGGTCGCTATTTGTAATGCTTTTATGTCCAACACGTGCGGCCGTAATAGCTGCCTCATTTGCAATATTAGCAAGGTCTGCACCAGAGGAACCAGCTGTCTTCGCTGCCAGAGAATTTAGGTCAACATTTTTTTCTGTTGGCTTATTCTTAAAATGAACTTTTAAGATTTCTAGGCGGTCCTTTCTTTCTGGCAAAGTAACATTGACGTGGCGGTCAAATCGTCCTGGACGAAGCAAAGCTTTATCTAGCATATCTACACGGTTAGTAGCAGCCATGACAATTACGCCACTATCGTTATCAAATCCATCCATTTCTACTAGAATTTGATTTAACGTCTGTTCGTCTTCCCTGCCGGCTCCACCGCGAGCATCGCGCTTATGTGCTACGGCGTCAATTTCGTCAATGAAGATAATTGACGGAGCGTTTTTCTTGGCTTTACTAAACAAATCACGGACACGAGAAGCACCCACACCTACAAACATTTCTGCAAATTCTGAACCGGAAATAGAAAAGAACGGCACATTAGCTTCGCCCGCAACTGCTCGTGCCATTAAGGTCTTACCGGTACCAGGATCGCCGGCAAGAAGTACACCGCGTGGAATCTTGGCACCTAATTTCTCGTATTTTTTAGGGTTTTTAAGAAAATCGACAATTTCTGTTAAGTCTTGCTTGGCGGCCTCATTTCCGGCTACGTCCTCAAACTTGACTTTTTTCTTGTCTGGACCGTACAGTTTGGCCTTAGCTTTCCCAAAGCCCATTGACTGATTATTCATAGATTGTGCTTGTCTTAGAAGGTAAGCAAAGAAGGCAACCATAATGATAATTGGCACAACAATAATAGCGACATCGAAAATAGAACCCCAGATATTAGTCGGCTCGGTATATTCAATGACAGGATATTTAGCCTTGCAATTAGTTAGTTCCTCGCCGGATTTTCCTTCACACTTGTTTTCTAGACCTTGGTCATAAAGAGTGCCAGAGGCATCTTTTCTGGAAATCTGAGTGGGTTGATCTTTGTCTTTTAATGTTATTTTTAGCTCTGAGCCGGATACAGTAATCTTTTTAATGTCGCCGTTCTCATCATTAGCACGGACAATGACATCAGAAAGCGGAACTTCCTGCAAGCTGGTCTGCGGGGTAAGAAAAGCTACTAATGCTAGGCACATAAGTATTACAATAAAAACAAATGAGACCCGCCGAGCGCTGTTTGAGGCGTCTTGTTTTTTCTGCGGTTTCTTAGTAGATGTAGAATTTGGCACAATAAAACTCCTTAATGTTTAATATTATATCATAGAATTATTCAACTTATTCAAAAACTGGACCATCGGCTGGAAAAGGATTATCATCAAATAGTTCAAGATCATCTCTCCATGGGTCAAAGGAATTAGAACTATTTTGATTACCACTAAAATCATTCGAACCATACGGGTTAAATCCTAGTTCTAGCAAGAAACGAGACGGTGACGAGTAGTTGCGTGAGCCAAAAGTATAGCGTGATTTAGCAAAAGAAAGATATAACTTTTCCCTGGCACGGGTCATGCCAACGTAGGCTAAGCGTCGCTCTTCTTCAAGTGCTTCTGGGTCGTCTGAGCGATCACTTGGAAATAGCCCCTCTTCCATGCCAACAATAAATACCACTGGAAACTCTAAGCCCTTTGCGGCATGTAGAGTCATAAAAGTGACCGAGTGTTTTTCCGTGGTCTCATCAGCAGAAGACATTAATGCGGCATCTGCCAGAAAGTCTTCTAGGTTTTCGTAATTTTCCGCATTACCGGCCAGTACGTTTAGATTTGCTAGGCGATCTTCCCAACTAGGCGTGCCGTCATTTAGTAAAACTTCAAAACCAAAATATGAAATAGTTTTTTTAATAAAGTCGCTTGGCGTACCATCAAAAGTACTAGCTAGTTTTAAGTAAGACTGCAAGATTTCGATAGATTTTTTCCCGCGGGCTGGAAGACCTAGGCTAAGATCTGGCAGGAGTAAGGGATTTTCTGTCTTCTTGGCCGAAATAGCGTCATCTAGTCTATCATAAATTTTAGCAAGGCTTGCATCACCGATACCGGACAACACATTTTTAATGGCTCTTTCTAGGCTAACGCGATCGAACGGATTCACTACGAGCTTCAATAATGCCATTACATCTTTTACTTCTTTGCGGTCATAAAAACGCACACCACCGACAATTTTATAAGGTATCTTAGCCGCAATAAAAGCTTTTTCTATGGCCAAAGATTGGGCATTGGTGCGATACAGCACTGCGTAATCGGAAAACTCACGAGAAGAAGAATTTTTATCTTTTTTAATGGTGTTGCATAGCCACATTGCTTCCATGTTCTCGTCAGCAAGACCTTCAATATCGACAGGTTCGCCGTCGCCAGAATCGGTAAAAAGTGTCTTCTTAGTGCGATTCTTATTCTGAGAAATAACTTTTTGCGAAGCTTTTAAAATGTTTCCGGTACTGCGATAGTTTTGTTCAAGTTTAACAACCTTTGCTTCCGGAAAATCTTTGGTAAAATTTAGAATGTTAGTGTAATCTGCACCGCGCCATGAATAAATGGATTGCCAGTCATCACCCACAACACAGATATTCTGTTCTGCACTCACTAATAGTTTTATAAGGCGATATTGAACAGCGTTAGTATCCTGGTACTCATCAATTAAAATGTGGTGAAACTTCTGCTGCCACTTCGTCCTAATTTCTCTATTTTTAATGAGCATTTTGGCAGTTTCTAGTAGTAAATCGTCAAAATCCAGTGCGCCAAAACTTCTTTTTTCTTGCTCATACTTAGCATAAACCTTAGCAGTTTGTTTTAGATTAGGATAGTAGGCTTCTTTTTCTAGATCAGATGGCGACTTGTACTCGTTTTTGCACTTACTAATAATAGCCTGAACCGCCTTTGGTTTAAGACTTTTGCTGTCGGTCCCACCCGTTTTAATGATGCGACGAATTAGTGAGATTTGATCGTCAGTATCATAAATCACAAAATTTTTGTCAAGCCCTGCGGCCAGATGCTCAATTCGAAGAATTTTAACACAGATACTATGAAAAGTGCCCATGTACGGCATGAAATTTCTGCGAGGCTCGTCTGTTTCTGACGCCGGTTGCATTAACTTCCAAAGTCTTTCACGCATTTCCGCGGCTGCTTTATTAGTAAAAGTGACAGCTAGAATGTTCCGTTCACTAGTGCCGTGCATTATAAGGTTAGCGATGCGATGAGTCAAAGTCTTGGTCTTGCCTGAGCCTGCACCAGCCAAGATTAGAAGCGGGCCAGTCGTGGTTTCTACGGCTATTTTCTGAGCAGGATTTAGGCCTTTAAAAATTGCTGACTCCACTTCATTGTTTTCCATTGTTTTATTATAGCACTAAATACCAGTGAGCGGAGCAATATCGGCACCAAGTTGGCGCAATCTAGCAGCAAAATCTTGATAGCCACGATCAATAGAATAAGTATTTCGAAGAATTGACGTTCCAGGTGCAGCTAACATCGCTAGCAAAATGACCACGGCTGGTCTTAGAGCTGGCGGAGAGACTAGTTCGGCTGGTCGCCAATTAGTTGGTCCTTCTACATAGACACGATGCGCGTCTAACAGCTCTACCCTAGCATTGAGTTTCGTAAGATCAGTTGTGTAGATGGCACGATTTTCAAAAACCCAGTCATGTATAAGAGTGCGACCACGCGCAGAGGCTGCGATAACAGAAAAGAACGGTAGGTTATCAATATTAAGTCCAGGAAATGGCATCGGGTGAATTTTATCAGCCGGAGCAATTAAATCAGATTTTTTAACAGTCAAGTCTACTAATCTAGTATGACCATTGTCTGCCAAATATTCATGGCTTTTTCTAATGTCAGCATTCATAGTCTTCAAGATTTCTAGCTCAATTTCTAGAAACTCAATCGGTGCACGACGAATAGTAATTTCTGAATGAGTAGTTAGTGCGGCAGCAATGAAGGACATAGCCTCAATTGGATCTTCTGATGGAGAATATTCCACACTCTGATCAATTCTGGTTTTACCAACAATGGTAAGAGTAGTAGTGCCTATACCATCAATCTTGACGCCCAAAGATTTAAGGAAAAAACAAACATCTTGGACCATATAATTAGGCGACGCCCCAACGATTGTGGTTTTTCCAGGATAAAGCGCGGCCGCCATTAAGACGTTTTCTGTAACGGTATCACCACGTTCAGTTAAAACAATGCGTTTCTCCAAACGCTTAGCATCCAGTTCTACCCTGGCATTATAAAAGCCACTTTCTTTTCTTGCGTCAACTTCTAAGCCAAAACTTCTTAATGCTCGGAGGTGTGGTTCTACTGTGCGAACACCTAGTGAGCAACCTCCCGCATAAGGAAGCTTAAACCGACGGAATTTATGAAGCAACGGTCCTAAGAACATAATAATGGAGCGTGTTTTTCTAGCTGCGGCAATGTCGAGATTCTGAATTTTTAATTCACGTGGTGATATAATCTCTAAATCTCTATTTCTATTTGTCCAGCGACATTTTACACCGATAGATTCTAAAACTTCAATAATTCGAAAAACTTCTTCGATGCGTGCTAAATGTCGCAAAGTGGTTTTGCCAGAGTTTAATAAACTAGCACAGAGCAATCCTACGGCGGCATTCTTACTAGTATTAGTTGTAATTTCTCCGCTCAATTCTTTACCACCTTCAATATATAGACTTTGAGAAACAGAGGTATTAACTGATAATATTGGGCTACCCAGCGCACGGGAAAGCTTTTTTACCATATCTAGCGATACGTTTTGAGCACCTTTCTCAATACGATAGATAGCGGGCTGAGACGTACCAACTAGTTTAGCCAGTTCAGCCTGAGTCAGACCCTTTTCGGCCCTTAGGTTTGCAACGACTCCACCAATTTCTTGCTGATATGTAATTTTGGTAGCTTTTTTAGCCATAAATAAATTATATCATGTAATGAATAATTTGTGTAGTTCTTAAATAGGAAATTTACGGTAACAAGGCTTGCTAATTTAGCCTAGGAAATTCACAGTACGGTATTTTCTAGTCAGCTAATATGCAATCAGTTATTTAGTTGCAGTGTGAACTGACGTTTATGACTAGAAAATACCGTACTGTAAGAATTTCCTAGCTAGTTTATGCTGCCACAAACGACATCATTTGCATGAACCCAACCTTCAAGCGAGCCACCATCTAAGAATTCTCCGGAATTTGGTGCGACGCGCATGATGCCACCATTTTTAATATAAGAATCAATCGGATCCGTCACCATATATTCTTGGTCCTTTGGCCCAAAATCATGAGCGCTGACATAGTCAACTATTTCTTTGAGCAGGGCTGGCGACATGATATATTTACTGACGTTGACCATATTAGATGGAGCGGAAGAAATGGATGGTTTTTCTACGACTTTAATTAAGTTACCTTCCTCGTCGACCGAAATAACACCGTAGCTTGACACTTTTTCCTTTGCGATTTCATTACCAAGAATGGCGCTATCGTTTTCCGTCTTAATAACAGAGAGGAGCGAATCGGCGGCAGAAGGGCCACCTGGATTCCAAATAAAATCGTCACCCATAAAAACAAAAACTGGCTCGGTTAAATTATACTCAGTAGTGGCCAACGCTACTGGTACAGCCGTGCCATACTTGGCGGATGGATCTTGGGAAATATAGTGAATCGTAACGTTATCCGGCAAAGTTTTTGCTAAGCTTAATCGGTCTGTTTTTCCTCTCTCTTCAAGATATTGGTTAAGTGCGATATTATCTTTGTAGAACTCGCGAACCTGGCATGGCTCAACGTTAGAGATTACCATATAAATATCCGTAACTCCTGCGGAAATCAACTCTTGCACAGAATAATCCACCAGTGGGCGATTCCCGACTGGCAACATTGATTTTTCTATAATCTTAGTAATAGGCAGCCGTCTAGTGCCCCAACCAGCAACAGGAATAATGGCCTTAGTAATAGGTTTCATTTATTCTCCTTTTTTGATAAATCTTTAATAATGGTGGCGATTTCACCGATTGCGATATAGATGAAGAATCCAGCGATAAGTGCTAGCATGGTCGGCAAAATAGGTTTCAGTGCATCACCGACGAAGAATGAGATAATTGCTGATGGCACTAGGATAAGTGCGGAAATAGTTTGATACTTTATGATGGTTTTTTTGTCCATTTTGGATCGAATCATAATTGAAAAATCACCGATTTCTTGCGGGATTTCATGTGCGGCGGTAGCAACAGCAGAAAGAATACCAGTGCTAAGTCCAGCGGCAAAAGAAGTACCAATTACAATGCCGTCCATAGCAGTATGCAGGCTATCGACGATTAACATGGCGTAGGCTTGTTTTTTGTTCTTGAAAGTTTTTTCTTCCCCATGTTTGTGGAAACGACCGGCAAGAGCGCTGACAATAAAACAGATTACTACTCCTGATGCCGCTAAGGCACATACTTGCCAAATATCTAGCTCTCCTTCTTCTAGAATTTCTGGGATAATATCGCCAAAAGCAGCATAGAGCAAGACTGCCGCTGCAAAAATCGTACCAAATTTCTGGAAAAACTTAGCAAATTTAGAACCATTTAGAAGAAGAAAACCGCCAACTAGCGAAAGAATCGCAGTGATTGTAGTCACTAAAATAATAGTGATAATTTCTATCATGCTCTTATTATATATTTAAGAATTGCTTCCGTCAACAGGTCCGATAAGTGATGCGCGCCAAGACGCTGGAACGTCTTCTATTCCTAAGAGATTCGCGATAGTGGCGGCGATATTAGAGAGACCGGCGTCATCCATCTTTATAAATTCGTATTTATCACGATTGTCAGTATTGTCATAAATGACAAATGGCACGGGATTAGTCGTGTGGGCGGTTTTAGAATTGCCTTCGGCATCCGTCAATTCTTCGGCATTACCATGGTCGGCAGTGATAATTAGTACGCCTCCTAATCTATCAACTTCTTTGGCGATACGAGCTAACTGAATATCAATAGCCTCTACGGCAGTGATAGTAGGTTCTAGCTCTGCAAAATGGCCAACCATGTCACCACCTGGAAAATTGAGCCGCACAAAATTATACTTGCTGAGATTGTCGATAACTGCGTCAGTAATCTCGGCAGATTTCATCCAAGGACGAGTGTCAAATGGCTGAGTATCGGACGGAATCTCAATATGATCCTCGCCAAAGGCCTTATTATAACTGTTGCCATTATAATAATAAGTAATGTGCCCAAACTTAACAGTTTCTGATACTGCTAACTGGCGTACTCCATGCTCACCAAGGAATCTGTTTAGCGTGTCGTCAATGTGGATAGGGTCTACTAAGCGATGCTCTGGAACGTGAGTGCCCGAGTTATACTCTGTCAGACCGGCAAAATAGATATCCGGCTTGCCGTGATGAAGCATGCCGTTTTTGTCGTAATAAGTGCGGTCAAACGGTGTAAAATCGTTATAGGTCATAGCCATAGCAAACTCAATGGCGCGATCTGCGCGAAAATCATAGTAGATAAAGGTGTCACCATCTTCTACGCGACCAACTGGCTTGCCATTTTCTACAATCACAAATGGTGGGATATATTGATCTTGAATACCCGGGTCCTTCTCACGGAAAGTATTAATAGCAGAAGTAGGAGAGGTGAAACGATGGTAAGCCTCACCGCAAACAATAGCATCCCAGCCAACTTTGACAATGTCCCAGTTCGATTCATAGCGGTCAGCAACATAAACCATTCGTCCGCCACCAGATGCAATCCGATAATCTGGGTGATCCGGGAAAGAAGAAATGAAAGCTTCAAGCTCTGCGACGTATTGGAGAGCGGACTGCGGAGGAGTGTCGCGGCCATCTAGCACGGCATGGATTCTAATATGCTCAATACCCTCAGAGTGAGCCTGGTCGATCATGCGCTCTAAGTGATAGATGCTACTATGAACATTTCCGTCGGAAAAAATACCGGCAAAATGGAGAGTGGAGTGATTTTCCTTAGTGCGATTTATAATTTCTTGCCAGGCTTCTGACTGCCAAATTGCACCAGTATTAATAGCCTCATTGATTTGAGCAATACCTTGCTTAATAATCTGTCCAGAGCCTATTGCGTTATGCCCTACCTCGGAATTGCCCATGTCTCCTGGCAAAATGCCCACAGCTTCTCCGGATGCAGCGAGACTAGTAGTCTTATAATTACCAACAGCGTAATTCAGAAACTCTGTGTGAGCTTGTTTGACGGCATTTCCAACTAAATCACGTCTGAGGCCTACACCGTCTAGAACTGCTAGGACCACTGGACCATTATAATCTAATTTCATAAGTGTTGCCCACTCCTTATTGTTATTTACCTATATACATTATAGCATAATTCGTAAAAGACGGCGAAGCATTTTTCTTGACGCCTACGAAATCGGAAAAGTAAAGACATAAAGCCGTTGACTTTTCTGATTTTTCTGGGGAAGTGTCCCAAGAAAAACGTCACGCTGGCTTTCCAAGGAGCTGGAACATATTCTGCTTGTAAGTTTCGACGCCAGGTTGGTCGAAAGGATTTACGCCGCTAATTTTAGCGGAGATGGCGCAGGCTAGTTCGAAAAAGTAAATTAACTCGCCCATAGTACGAGCTGAGAGATCTGGAATTTCTATTTCTAGAACTGGAATACCGCCGAGACGATGAGCACGAATGGTAGCTTCCAAAGCTTTCTCGTTGATATAATCTACCGTCTTTCCGGCAAGATAATTTAACCCGTCTAAATTTTCGGGGTCAGTAGGGACAATGATTGAACGCTGATTAGGTGTTGTAATTTTTACAACAGTTTCAAAAAGATTACGGCGACCTTGCTGGACGTATTGCCCAAGCGAGTGGAGATCCGTAGTATAAACTACTGAGGCGGGGAAAATACCCTGATTTTGCTTTCCTTCCGACTCACCAAAAAGCTGTTTCCACCACTCACAAAAAGTGGCAAGTCTTGGCTCGAAAGTAGCAAGAATTTCCGTCTCTTTACCCTGCTCGCGGTAAAGACTTTGGCGAATGATAGCATATCTCGCTGCCTCACGGACAGTAGAAGCATAGGTGTCTACCGTGGCAGTACTCATGGTAGTAGCAAACTCAGTCTCTGTACCGATAGAGGCGGTGCGGGCGCCATCAAGTAGTTCATCAATGTTAATGCCAGAAACAGCAATCGGTAAGAGCCCTACGGCGGTCAAGACAGAATATCTGCCACCGATATTACCAGGTACCACAAAACGCTGATAGCCTTTTTTGACAGCTTCATCATGAAGCGCACCTTTTTCTGCGTCCGTGGTAGCATAGATTCTCTCGGCAGCACCTTTTTCCCCATACTTTGCGATAAGTCCGGCTTTTAACAAACGAAACGCGACTGCTGGCTCTGTGGTAGTACCAGACTTAGAAATAACATTAATAGAAAAATCCTTAGTGCCGATTTCTGCAAATAGTTGGTCTAGTGCGGCCGAGCTTAAAGAATTTCCTGCATAAACTACCTTGGTGCGTGCAGAGTTTCCTAAGGCATTAATTACTGCTTTGTGACCAAGATATGAGCCGCCAATACCAACACATATTAAATAATCGGAATTACTATTAATTCTTTCGGCAGCTTGCTTGATGCGAGCTAACTCTTCTTGGTTTATCGGAACATTTAGCCAGCCAGCCATGGGATCTTTTTTAATCTCAGAGAGAGCCGTCTGGGCAGGAGAAAAGTCAGAGACCGAAAGCGTAGTATCTGTAAGAAATTTTATCATTTTACCTCCATTATTATATATATTATATACCAACTGCTGGCTCTGTGGGGCAATTTTGCAAAATATTAGAAATAGCATCATGTTCCGCTTGGGAAATCCAGAGACCATATTTATATTTAACAGAAACTTGGCGTGCAACATACTGACAGCGGAAGGATTTATTAGGTGGCAGCCACGTAGCAGCATCACCATCTGATTTTTGTTGATTGGCGGAGCTATCTACGGCAATTAAATTAAGCGGGTCCGTAGCAAGTGCAAAACGAGTTTCCTTAGACTGATACTGAGCGCCCTTTTGCCAGGCATCTGATAAGGCAACAATATGGTCGATCTGAATTTTTTTAGAAAAATCTGATTTACTGGTAAAAATCAAGTGACTACCGGTATATGACTCTGTAAATTCGCCACTAACCACGTCACAACCGTCCAATTTAGCAGAGTCGCCCAGCTCTCTCTTGATAATGACTTGTCTTAAACTGCATCCGTTGACATTGGGCCAGTTACTATAAAACTCAGTGCGGGCGTAGCCAGTCTTAGGAGCACGACCTTTGATTTCTAGTTTTGCTAAAATGTCGATGGCAAGTTTCGTGTCGGTACTTCCGGTATTTTGGTCTGCTTCTGTACTGGTTATACCTAATGGCTCTATGCTTCCTTGGCTAGCCTCATCAGTTTGGACTACCTGTGTTTCATAGCTTGCTGGATTTATGACGAGCCAGCCTACGACTAAGGCAATAACAGAAATTACGGCAATTATGCGGCGCGTGCGATAGGAGATTTTCATATGGTTATTTATACCTCTCTTATATTCTTGACTTATGCTCAACTATCATAATCATATTATTACGACAAGGATTTTGGTTCCCTAGTCCAGTATCGCACGCCGACCATTTTGAAGTCAAGTATTAGCAAAATAAATTACGAATACTACCTGGCTAAACAGCGGATGCTATCACCTTTATCTATTCCATGGCTGCTTGTCGGTTGGAAATCGAAGCGATTAATAAAATATAGAACGTAAGCGCCAGACGTTCCTTTTTTGGTTCCTTGCCAGTAAAACCCGAAACTTCCCGCACCATCTACCATCCATGAACCGTTAGAATAAAGATAATACCCTCCCATATACCAATTGAGTGGGCTACCCTTGATAATGTTGTTGTAGCTATTGACCGTACTCTCACTCTGACTACTACTGCTGGCTGGCGTCGCACCATAAACTTGGAATAAGTGTGCCATTTCATTAGTAGCTATGTCACTGCCACCGGCGGGTAGTTTCCAGCCTTTTGGACAGATTGAGGTGGGAGTGATTTGCTCGTCCGAAAGAGAACTGGCTTTGCCAGCTGTGGCGGCATACCAATTATAGTAATTACCATAATTATTATTTGTAGAATGATAGGAACGCCAAGAAGTGGTATCCCAAGCTGTTCCACCACTAGTCTGTGTGTTGTTGTTTGGCGTTACACTGCTAGTAACATCTGTGTCTTGCGGAGTCAATGCCTTCGAGGTGGAAAGATTTAATCTCAGGTTTTGGGTCATCCAACAATTCCCATCCGCTAGCTTCCTGACCGTATAGGTAGAACTATCTCTTTTATCAGTAAGAGTTCGCTCAGGAACCTGAGCAGTACCGCTCGTAATCGCAGTGTAGTCCGCGCGGGAAGTTTTGAGCAGTGCTGAGCTTCCTGTGACGTTAGACGGAGTATAGGCAGTGTTACAGATAGCGCTATTCATATCCTGCATATAGGTAATGCTCCAAAAATCACCGTAGTTAAAGCCATTAGTTAGTGTAGCGTTCCAATCAAATTTTGGAATATTTACTACTACGTCTTTTAGTCCATAGGTAGAAGATGCAGGAGTAGTACATTTTATGGCAACAGTTCCCTGGTCTGTATCAGTATAGACTGAGGATACCGGGCAGGAATTGCCGCCAATGGTCACACTAACATCACTGCCGCTCAATGCGTAATTAGTGTATAGTGTAGTTAGAATTGTGACGATATCGCCACCTGACAAACTGCCGTTCTCGGAAATATTTGGACTGATAGTAAAGGTACTATCACCACTAGGGCTAGCATTGGCCGCTGCGGTATAGGCAATCGTACCGGAATATGAACCAGATTTTGTGGCAAAGTTGGCTTTAATTCCATAGTAAATATCTTTTTTGGTGCCGTCTGCTTCACTCATGGAAGTATTGGCGGAATTAGTAGTCTGAATGAGCTGAGGATTAGAGATTGATGGCATACTCCAAAAAGTAGACTCGCTTCCAGTGGTAATAGCAGCAGTAGAAATACCCCAGGAATTGGTGGCGAGTACATCAGGAGCGGAGAAAGTGCCGGCAGTGGGAGATATAAAGTTGCTGCTGGCACTGTCTCCGTCCTGATAAAGAGCGCTACTTTCTCCCGCCATAGAAGTATAGAGTTTAAAGCCGGAAGGACTGTTGGTATTGGTAATAATAGTATCCTTAGCAAAAGTAGTTGCACCGGTAGGAGTGGTAGTTAAGTTCATAGCAACATCAGAAGATTTAACGGTGATTTTATAACCAGAAGATTCGATATTGGCTGTAACCGT
>JAFRAU010000012.1 GCA_017405245.1 Candidatus Saccharimonadota bacterium | reverse complement strand
CTTGGGACTAGTAGGACAAAATGCTAATGGAAGATTTTGGTTCGGCTCGGCATACAGCGACGCAAATGCTTATCATTTAGTTTTAGATCCACAAGCACTCTATGTAGCAAATTACGATAAGACAATGGGCTTTCCTCTCCGGTAGGCTAAATATATGACGCGATGATATGACTAAATTACAGCGTGGCATTAAAAAACGCAAAACTGTATTGATAAAAACATAGTGAAAGTATAATGTAAACAGTATAGTGAATCTATTGCGCAAATGCTTAATGTGTAGTAATATAAAAATATGGAGATAGGCCCAGAATTCCTATCTCATGGGTTGTGAAATGGCCTAGCCGCGTATGCGGCGGGCTATTTCAATTATTAGAGCAATAACAATTATGATAGGTACAGAAAAAGTAATCTGTATTTCCATATGCTACCTCCTTTAACCGAAAATCACCGAATTAATCCTATCTGGTTCAGATCATTCTCGCAGTGGAGACTTCCACCTAGACTTATTAGCCAATACTCCACACCCGGTGCTATCGTAGCATAGCTGTAATCGTAAATGCAAGCGTTAGCATGATAGTTTCCGTCAGCCGCGAGAAGTCTATTGAGAGAAATTAGGGATATGGAGAGGTTGCAACGAGTAGACTCCTGAACCGGAAACTACCTACACTTACCAATCCAGCTCCATAACTATTCCAGAGTCAGAATTAACCTCTTAACTCATCTCTTGACATCCCCCCTAAATCTAGGTACAATCAAACTAAAATAAGTGGAGTGTAATATGAGAAAAACTGTTTTAGCCTTTGACATTGACCAAACTTTGAATGTCGCTAAGACCCCTATCCCTGATGAGATTGCCGATCTCTTGATAGATTGCCTAGATTATTATGAGATTTGCCCGATTTCTGGCCAAAAGTTCGATCAATTTTTGATTCAGATTGTCAATCGCCTGATAGAGCGCGGCGCTAAACCTACTCAGTTAGAACACCTTCACCTCTTTGTGGCCCAGGGTACGCAGTACTACCGTTACAATAACTATACAACTAAGCAGTACGGAATTAAACCTATTGTATCTGTTGAGGTCTCAAAGAATCACCCCTTTGCTAAGTATGATGAGGCCAAGTGGGAACAGGTTTATAACTACCCGCTAACTAACGAACAGGTAGAAAAGATTAGCAGCGCCATAGAGACCGCAGTAAGAGAACTTGGTTTCTGGGAAGAGGATAAACTTGCCCCAGGTGATGAGATTATTGAAAATCGCCTTTCCCAGGTTACTTTCTCCGCCCTTGGCCAAAAAGCTGGCACAGAGGAAAAATATGCTTGGGATCCAGATTGCAAGAAGCGTAATAAGATTGTAAAGCGTGCCAAGGAGTTAGCCCCAGAGTTTGACTACGAAGTCGGCGGTACTACCTCTATTAATGCAATTACCCCTGGTATGAATAAACAATTTGGCATGAAAAAGATGCTTAAAATGCTAGATGTCAAAAAATCCGAGATTTTATACTTTGGCGATATGACCCAGGAAGGCGGTAACGATTATCCAGTGGTCCAGATGGGAATCGATACAATTACCGTGAGAAATCACGAGGACACGGCCTATGCTCTAAGGGGTATCCTTGGAGTCACGGAATAGGTGATTAAGCCTTGCAAATAACAAAGTATGCTATAATGTTATCATGAGAACTTATATCGTGGGCAACTGGAAGATGAATTTCACGGTCGGTGAGTCATCTATCTATCTTCATAAATTATTAAAGCGTATTAAACCAGCACGTGGTTTACAGATTGCGATTGCGCCGTCTTTTATCGCCTTGCAGCCACTGTCGCTTCAAATTGACCGTAAGAAGCTAAGGCTCGTTGCTCAAAACTGTAATGCTAAGGATTTTGGCGCTTACACCGGTGAGACCGCTATCTCTCAGCTCCGCGGACTAGTGGACTATGCTATTATCGGACATTCTGAACGTCGCTACGTTTTTGGTGAGACTGACAATATGATCAAAGAGAAGGTTGCCGCCTGTATCAGGAACAACATTGCCCCTATTCTCTGTATTGGTGAGACAGAGAATGAGCGTACTTTTGGCGAGACCGCTGATGTCTTGAAAGATCAGCTCACCTCTGGCCTTGCGGACGTTTCCAGAGAAGATTTAGAAAAATGTATTATTGCTTACGAGCCTGTCTGGGCTATTTCAAGTGTCAAGGGTGCCAGGCCGGCTGCCCCTGACGATATTGCCATGAGTATCAATATTATTAGGGACCATCTGAGGTCTACCTATGGCGAGAAAATCGCCGAAAACATCCCAGTTTTGTTTGGTGGTAGTGTCAATCCCTCTAATGCAGGCGCTTACTTGACCATTCCAGGCGTAAACGGCCTTTTGATAGGTGGGGCCTCATTGATTGCTGATCAATTTAATGATATAATCGAAATAGCTAAACGGGTCACCAAATAATGAGTGCTACTGCCGCCAGTTCTACCCCTAGGAGACCATCTTCAAAAAGCATGGATGGTTTTTCTCGTGCTGGCGCTAAGACCCCCGTATCTAGGACATCTTCACCTAAGACTTCTCCATCTAAGGCTTCCACACCCGCCTCGAAAACCCCTAAAAACTCATCTTCTTCAACACAAAACACAGATAAAACAACTACTATATCACAAAATAGCGCTACAAGGCCATTAGCAGGCCCTAGAAGGCCAGTTTCGGCAAATCATGGTAGATTTATGGATTTTGCCCCAAAACGCGTCTCAGAGCGTCCTATCCCTAATCCTCCGGTTGCTCGCCCACCACGTTCCAGAGTTCCAATTAAGCGCTCAGTCTCTATTAGTACCGCTTATAGTAATATGCCCCAGATGGAAGAGGCCGTGCCCCGCCCTGTGCGTCGTCGCACAGCTGTTACGGCACCTGATGCCATGCCAGAAATTGCCGCCGCAAAAGAGTCACAGCCTCGTCGCCACCGCTTTCCTAAGATTACACGCTCTGGTGCTGTCAACTTGCCGTCTGCCCCAGAGAAGCCACGTCGTCCAGCCCCACGCCCAGTCGCCAGTCGTCAGCCACTCATTAGCAAAGTCGACCTTCTAGATGACACTCCACCTCTGATGAGCGATGCCGACCTTGCTGTTGCCCTTGCTGGTTTTGTTGATGATGACGATGCCTCTACTACGCCATCTCTCTCTGATAATCTTTCTCGTGAAGCTTCCGATTTTGCCGACGAAATCGACGCACTTGACGCCGTAGAAGATAATGATCTGCCAGAAGCAATTTTAGATGGCACTGCTACTGTTGGCGATGCTATTAGGAAGATAGAAGAGCAGGAGCAGGAAGATTTTGTCGCCGAGCCAAGGCCACTTTTCGAAGATGATGACGCGGCAGAAAATCGCACTACTTCAAAAAGTACCCGCACGCCACTTAATTACTCTCCTACTGGCAATCGTTCTCCATTCCTCTCCTCTGTTAATGTAGAGAAGCGCCCACTATCGGCAGGGCTTTCTGCCGCCTCTACAACTGTTTCTGCTACTAGCGTTACGGCTATTCATTCTATCACTTCTTCGACCCCAGGTGTCTCCGCTACTAAGAGTGTATCTTCTGCTCGTAGCGTTTCTCCTACTCATAGCTCAAAATTAACCAGCGCTACGCATCGCTCTTCTTCTCAGTCTCCTTATAAAAAGCACTCGCTTGCCGCGCTAGGGAATAACACTGATGACTCTTACGTGACCCCACCAAAATCTGCCACCACTAAGGACTTAATTGCTTCTACGCCAGAAGCTAAGCCACGCCGCATCAGTTTAATTATCGCTATCCTCTTAACTATTTTCCTCGGAGCCGGCGTTGGCGCAGTGATTTATCTTGCCTTCTTCCAGTCATAGCTTGCTTTCTTCCAGTCGTAACCCGCTCTCTTCTAGTCGTACTCTCCGCGAGTTTTCGATTCTACCCTCGGCTCCGGTCAAGTGGTATCTGCCATCTGTTACGTATGCCTTCTATCATTTCTCGTCACCATCAAAAAACCTCCATACGGAGGCTTTTCATTACTAAATCTGGTGCAAGTAGAGGTAGTCGAAACCTCATCCCAAGTTTGGAAAACTTGTATACTAGCCGTTGTACGATACTTGCATATCTTATGGGGCGGGTGACTGGTTTCGAACCAGCGACCTTCTGGACCACAATCAGACGCTCTAACCAACTGAGCTACACCCGCCATCTGTTAAATACAACACTCTTATTATAGCATATTTTTTAGAATACTAAAACCCTAAATTCCACGGATTTACCCATCTATTGCCTACGCCATGGATTTGTTAGCACTTCGCCAGTCCAAGGATTTCTGCCCCGCGTTATATTCCACTTCTGCGATTTGGAATTTTTGGCGCTTTCGCCTGTGCCAAAATTGGCTTCGCCGGGCCACTTTGTTGGCCAATATTTTGGCTTCTTTGCCAACTAGTACCCGGCGTACCCATTTGGCTACTACCCCAATTACTTGTGAAGCTACTGCCTTGCTCTTTGCTAGCACTAAATTTCGCTCTCTCTATCGCAATATCCATCGGGTTAGAAGCCTGTTCCGTCTCATTCCTCTTATTATTCCAAGTTGTCGCACCTTGCGCCCGCTTTACTCCATAAAAAGAATTTACTATCTTAGAATTGCGGTATCCACGGATAAATTTTCTCTGTTCCTCTATATTTTTTCGCTCTTCAAAACTATCCGCCCCAGCTGCCCCAAAATTCGCCCCGCTCTGTGACTTAGCGTACCCAGAACTATGAAAAATATCCTGCTTTTTATCGTTTTTCATGACGTATTTAAGCAGAGCTTTATCGCTTCCAGGCACAAGCGGTTTCATATTTACCATAAGTGTATTATACTCTAACCGTAAGAAGTTAACAAGTTTTGAGATTGTCTTTGGGCTTTTGGAATTTTCTTTGGGATTAATTGTTGAGATTTTCTTTGGGTTTTGTGGTGTGTTACCAAATCATGTTGCTAACGTTTTGTAAAAATAGCAGAACAGTGCATAATACTTGACAAAAATAATAATCTGTGGTAAAATGGAAACACAATACCAATTTTTGTGCAAAAAGCACACGAAACTTAACAATTCAGAAGGAGGAATACAGATATGGCACGTAAATTATCAAAACTTGCAAACATTGATAAGTTTTTGGCTGCAATAGGAGCAGCCGCTCCGAAAGACGTTGAGGCCGAGGAAAAGGCCCGCGATAAGCGGGATACCGAGGCCAATACGAAAAAGCCCCCTCTCTCCAAAGAAGAAAGAGAGAGATGGGAGGAGCAGAAGCGCCTCGCGCATGAGGAAGCCAAGGCGGCTAAAAAAGCCAAGACGGCCATCGTCAGCACAGATGCGGACGATGGCGAGGACGACCCCAACGGCTATGTCGACCAGCTGTTGAAAGACAGCAGGTATGATAAAGCGGCCACGGCCATGCGGGGTCTGACAGATGACCCGGAGAAAACTCCGGTCGCAAAGCCGAAGAAGCCTGCTCCGCAGGCAACTTCCGGTCAGGCTCCCGCCCCGGCAGTACCGGTCGCAGCTCCTGTTCCGCCTCTCGCGGTCCAGGCGGCTCCGGTTTCTGCTCAGCAGTCTTCGGGGAATGGCAAAGCAGCAATGGTCTCAGGATCATTTGTCTCTCCCACTAATAAAGGGGGAGACGTAGCTACTAGCCAGGAAACTGGCCCGGCAGCCAGCGAGTTTATCAAGGCAACTATTGACAACGACACAGAGGAGGATAGAAAAGATATGAGAAACCTTGATTTTTATAGTACAATTGGTAACTCGATGTATGATTTCGATCGCGGTCTTGGAATGTCCGCCGCACTTCGCGACTGGATTAAGTCAGCCATCAAAGACGATGATGATTTGGCAAAACAAATCGTCACCGAAAACCTGGCGGAGATTTTGGGCCAAAAGCCCAATCTTATCCCGGCAGTCAAAGGCGTCTTGAAAGACGTCGCGGAAAATCATATTCTTTACCGGGCTTGCTTTGTAAGTAAACTCGATAACAAGGAATATGAGGACCGCGCGGACGCCGAGGCGGCCATTGAGGCCTACAAGGCCATCGGTGCCACGTTCGAATCGTCCTATACCACCGTGTATCGCAGGGTAAAACCTGACGGTACGGCAGGACAACGTGTTCCGCTTGATCAGGTCAAGGCGTACGTCGACAAATTCGACGGCGACCGGGAAGCTCTTAAACGTCGGCTGTATATCGCCGACGAAGCCCCTGACCAGACCGACAAGTTCACCGGATCCGCCCCCGCTGCCCCGGGCAGCACCACCGCAATGAGCTAATTTTCCTTCTTCGAGCGCGCTTTGCCGCTAAGACCCATACTTTTACTCCGAAAAAAGAAGAAATTAGCACAAAAGCGGCAAAAGCGCAAATTGGTATTGGCCCCCGCAGAACATCGCGGGGGCATTTTCTTGTCTTCATGGCCGGCATCAAATAAAATTCTCCAAATCCAGCATATTATGAAGTTAAGACCCAAAATACCCTAAACCAAGCACCCCTGATAGTACCGAAAATTTACTATCTCTACAACATTTTAAGTAAAAATCAAGGAAAAACCGCCACAAAATACACCTTATGCTTTCTGCTACCCCTGTTTTATACATAAGCAAAATATGTTAAAACTATTGACTTTTTGCACAAAGTGTGCTACAATGTATATAGTCTATGTGGGAGAGTTGTAAAGCACCACCTGCATCTAGACGACCATTAAAATCGAATCATCCCAGATACAAATGTATCTGGTGTGTGCTAATTAAATGTTCGCAAATGCGAGCACTAACCTTCTTTTTATCGGAAGGTTGGTAGACCTTCTGTTTTATATATATTTCAGAAAATAAATTCAAAAATAGATACTAAAATAGGAGGTATCGCTTATGTTAAACAATGTTTTATTCGCAATATCATTCACCTTTGCCGGACTTTTCTTCGGAATCGTTTCCGGCGCCTACGCAAGTAGGGCAGCTGTCAAGGAGGGAAACAGAGAAAGTCTCGGTGCTAAGGGCCAGACTGTTTACTTTGTTGTGAACGGTCTAATATGCCTGATCACCGGATTATTCTTGTTTGCCCCTGTAACCTACGTGGTTGTCTGCTTACTTTTAGGAGTCTTACTCCTAATCAACAAAGAAGGCAGATACCGTGCAGCGTCCTGGAACGCTTTGCTTCTTCTTTACACCATCATGATGGCTTTTGCCATCGTTTTGAGGTGGGATAAGAAGGGTCCGCATTTCAGCGACCTTGTACTGCTTCTCATTCCGCTTGCCGTCTACATTGTAGGCAAGTTCAAAGTCCACATCAACGACAAGATAAGTCGTGTCGACGATGAGGACGATGAAGAAAAAGAGGAAGACGACGAAGACGAGAAAGACCCGACGGTTAAGGACAGCATCGCTGGCTGGATTATAATCGCAGTTTTAGCGATTATAGCAACCGGTCTCGGTATAACTGTTTTACGATAAGGGGGTGAGAGATTATGCGTAAGATGAGCAGAACCCAGAAGGTTATTATCACAATACTATATATCGTGATAATAACTCTTGTAATGATTGGCGCGGCGAAAGCCGTAAAAAAGATTGCCAAAGAGGCAATCGACACAACCATGGGCTACGTCGAGGGCGTGTCTTCAAACGACGCCGAGACCATTACGGCCAAACCCGAAGCCAACGAAATCTCAAAAGCTACCGATTCTATCACTTTTAGTGAAGAAATCGTAGTAGCCACAGAGCCGACCGACGAGGAGGACTCTGACGAAGCTGTCGACGAGACAGCCGAGGTTTCACGGAACACCGCCGGCGCGAAGCCGGAGGGAGCAACGGGAGAAGATGGATGGATAACCGACGTCACTGACGAGGATGTCCAAATCTTCAACTCGGCGTTCCCGGCGCTTACCGCCCACACTGCGAATAAAATCATCGACGATTACAATTCGCAGTTTGGGCTTGAAAAATGGCCTGACGGAAGTTATAAAATCCCCTTCTCATGGAATTCCATGACAGAAGAGGATTTTGCAAGACAAAAGTCTGCCGTTTGGGCGGGACTTTCCAAGAAAGAGATTAATGATGCCCTTGATAAAGTCTTTGAGTCTTTGACCGAAGAAGATATTAAGGCATTATTAAAACTCACTTTTGGGAAGAGCATCGACCTAGACCATCCGGAAAAGATCAAGCTGGAACTCTTCCAGACTTGGTTAGAAAATCCGGTAGCCTTTGAGGCCTGGCTGAACTTCATCCAGGACTTAAAGGTTGGCGAAAGTGGCACTCTGTCTGAAAACTGTCCTGGTTTAAGGGAATATCTTTCCGAGAACCGGGCTGCCCGCCAGAAAGGCGGCGCAGGAATAATGATTAGGTTACGCGATGAGGAAGGAAACATCGGCATGGCCATCCAGGATGTGGATCATTTATACGTAAATCAATCCCACATCACCGCTGTGGCCCAGATGATAAGTTTCTTCGAGCCTTTGGAAGTCGGTGCCGGCAAGTACCACATTCAAAGGTCTTACCACCTTGTTGGTCTCGACTACAATCATCTGAGAGTAGCCACCGAGACTAAGGAAGATGAGCCGGATATAGATTACTGGCTCACTTTCAGCTACTACCTAAAAGGTGGTAAGAAAGCATTTTTCGTCGGTGCAAACTTGGCAGATAGAAGACCTGGTGAAATCAAAAACACCTCGGTCGCAAAGAAGCCTGCACCGAAGCCGGCTCCAAAACCGGCACCCGTAATAAAGCAACAGCAAGTAACCACCCAGACTATCAATATCGGTGGTTACACGTTCACAATTCCGACCGGCGGTGGTGGCGGCGGAGGAAATAATCCGACTCCGACTCCTACCCCTACTCCGGAGTACAAAGCTCCGTCCCAGGATCCCGCCTGGAATGGTAACGCTCCTGTCGGAGGTGGTCTGAAATCCGATCCCGGTCCCGGGACCTGGAAGGAAGACCAGGGGAATTCGAAGTCAGACACCGTTCCGGGCAGTCAATATCAGCCTGGAACTTCGGAGAATCCGACGCCCCCGGCATCGTCCTACGATCCTGGCCCGTCCAGTGATAGTAGTGACAATGCATCTCCTCCGGAGACTAAGCCTATCGAGCAGCACGAAAGCCACTATTCTGATGGTGGCGGCAGCTCTGATGGCGGCGGAGACTCTGGCGGAGAAAGCAAAGATGCAGGCGACGACAACGGGTCTATGGACTCGGCGCCGCCAGCAGACGATTAAGGGCAATCCAAAAAGTCGGTAACAATTAAATAGCGCCTCCGGGCGCAAAAGCACACAAAAGCACATTTCATTCCTGGCGGCTCTACCAGCCGCCAGGTTTACAAAAAATGCAGGAATAATTACAAATTTGCATCTGAGACGATTCGATTTTACGCGTTTCGCCGTCAGAGACGGAGTTTGAAAAATCAAACGCCATCTCGACGTCCACGAGCGTGACAATGGTTAAGACGAAGCTTAAAAATTCGGCTAGCAAAACAGTTGTAAAGTGAGCTAATGTTGTATTTTTTACAACATTTAATCAATTTTATTAAGAATAGCAAACTAATCAACTCATCATAAAATCTTTTGAAAGGAGATTATATTATGAACAAATTAATCAAATCTGCTTCCGCTGTCTTGGCCGCTGCCACGATCGCCGGAGTAAATATCGCTCCTGCGGCTCTCGCATGGGGTGACAATAGCGGTAAACAGGGTGGCCGTGAAACTTACACCCTCAAAGATTGTAATAGTGACTACTCTAAGTGTACTATTACTCCATCCCTAGGTAATAAAATTACCTTCAACTCCATCACTAACAACCCAGCTATTGGTGGTGATGAGCGTGACTTTGTTAACGCTCGTGAAAACACTGGCGTAAATGATGGTAAACAAACTTGGCAATCTCACGAGATTACCGTAGAAGACGGCAAAGAATACATTATCCGTCTTTATGCTCACAACAACAACCCAAATGGTACTAAGGCCGTAGCGAAGAACACCACTCTTCACTTCACCCTTCCAACCACTGCTGGTACTGAGCTTTCCGTTCAGGGCTCTATCGATTCTTCTAACGCTGATCCTACTCGCGTTTATGATGATATCGTATTTAAGTCCAAAAACGGTGAAACTTTCTACCTAGATTATATCGAGGGTTCTGCTCTTTATGAGAATAACTCTGTTGGTAAATCTAAGGCTAATGGTGGTAACGGTGGTGTTACCCTATCTGATGACATTATCACCAGCAAAGGTACTTTGATTGGTTATGATAAATTAGATGGTAATATCCCAGGTTGTTTCCAGTATGCTTCTTATACGACTATTCGTGTAAAAGCAGTTTATCTTAACAACTCTTACACTGTTGAGAAAACCGTTCGCAAAATTGGCGATGCCGACAAAACTTATAAAGATTCTGTCGATGCCAATGTTGGCGACACCGTAGAGTATCAGATTTATTACAAGAACACTACTGGTGAACACGTCGACAACGTTATGGTTAAAGATATCCTTCCAAACAACATGGAATATATCGCAGGTAGTACCAAACTTTACAATACCACTAATCCAAATGGTATCAAAAATGATGATGACACCATCACCACTACTGGTATCAATATCGGTGGTTACAATAAAGACGGCGATGCTTACATCCGCTTCCGTGCTAAGGTTGTAGATAAGAGCATGGTTTGTGGTACTAACAAATTAGTCAACTGGGGTCAGGTTGGTGTTGGTAAAACCACTCTTCAAGACAATGCCTTTGTCATGGTTAAGAAGACTGAGGGTTGTGAGAAACAACCAGATAATCCAACTCCAAATGAAGACGACAAGAAAACTCCAACCGTAATGCCTTCTACTGGTCCTGGTGCCATCGTAGCCGGTGTGGTTGGTGCTGGTAGCATCGTTACCGCTCTTGGTTATTATCTTGCTAGCCGTAAATCTTTACGCTAATTGACCGCCTCGGATTATGGTCTGGTGGTAAGGCTTGCCTTGCCACCAAGCCCACTTATAAAGGGTCGGGCAATCGGGCGGGTGCTAAACAACTAGCCTAAGACAAAAAGCTCTCTCAGAAATGGGAGAGCTTTTTGATGAAAAATGATATAATATGTATAATGGCATTAAATACGTCAATGTGGATAAAAAAGCACAAGAATGCATTTGCAAAAATGATGCTTAAAAATTCTGGCGCAGTTTCCCATGTAACTCCTTCGGCCATTTTTATGGCTGGATTGCCAGGCGCAGGAAAAACAGAATTTACGAAAAATATAATTGAAGCATCAGAACTAAAAGCAGTCAGATTAGACATGGATGAAATTGCCGCTCAAATCGATGGCTATAAACCAGAAATTGCAGATAAATATCGCAAGGGCGCGTCCACATTACTAAACAAGGTATTTGACCTAGTTCTAAAAAATAGACTTGATTTTATCATGGATGGAACTTTTGCTAGTAAATACGCCACACAAAATATCCAACGTGCACTCAGTCACGATTACCATGTAAAGATAATTTATATTTCACAAGATCCAAAACGAGCCTGGGAATTTACAAAAGCCAGAGAAAAAATTGAGCACAGAGGAATTGCCATAGAGGGTTTTATTGAATCATATTTTAAAACAATCGAAAATCTAAAAAATATTAAAAATAAAAATCGTGATAAAATAGTAATAGATATTATTAAAAAAGATCATAACAACAAAGTAGGGCAGGCCGAAAGAGACGTTTCTATTGACGATATTGACAAAATAATTGAAAAAATGTATAATAAAGAAAGATTGAAGGAATACCTAAATGGTTGACGAGCTTAAACTAAAATTAATCAGAAAAAAACCAACAATGGAAGATTTGGTAAAGTCTAAGGTTGACAGTAATACCGATATCGTGTTTCGTGTAGCCATGGTCAGATCTAATAGAGATCAAGAGAAAATCCTGAAAGAAGCTAGCACTATTCGCTAACATGGCTTTATACCTTTCCGCGAAAATAAATCTATAAATAACATACAAAAAGCTCTTCCTTCGGGGAGAGCTTTTTGATGAAAAAATCTTCCAAAAATATCCCGCTTATGCTACAATAAATTCAGGTATGGATCCAAAACAAACATCCCCTCTGGGTAATACCCCAGCCGGTGGGCAAGAAGGTCAAAATGGACAGCCTGCAACCCCGCAGCCTGTTTTTGGTACTGGAAATATCGGAATGGCCAGTACCGCTGCTGGAACTAACGCTAGTCCCCTTGGAGGCGCTACCGGAGATACCACGAACGCCGCCAACCAAAAAATGGCTGGCACCCTCGGAGCAGAAAACCTGTCTACTGGGGCTAATGTTTCTCGTACTATGGACAGCCTGAATAGTAAAAACCAATCCGCTACCGGTACTTCCGTTTTCTCTAAGCATAAATTTGACAAAGTTCAACCAGACGGAGCAATCATTTTGCCAGGCTCAGACGAACCAGTGATGGTAGAGAAGCGCGGCATGAGTTTTAAGACTAAGTTAAAACTCGGTGTCGGTATTGGCGCCGTAGTGGCGGTCGGCCTAATTGTGGCAATCATTTTCGCCTTTATCAATGCTCCAAAGAAAGACAATTCAGCAAAAGTAGCATCGGAAAACCTGACTTATCAGCAGGCATTTAATCGGTATGCTAACTACGTACTATATGGTACGGCAGGAACTAGCGAGCCGACGCCAAATGAGTATCAAAATAATGTCATTTATCAAATCAACTATTCACTTGCTCATCCAGAGATAACAGCGGAAGACGAGGCAAACTATCAGCTGCTTCAAGAAGACAGTACCTATAACTTGTTGTACCAGCTTATTGATGAACAAACATTCATAAATACTGCTTTTAACTATTATAATATTTTTTCGGAAAAAATTGGCCCAGCAATCGACTTAACTCAATACCCATATTTGCAAACTTTGATTTTGACACAAGCAAATGGCATGAATTTCCTAAATGCGTATTTTAAAACGGAAGAACCGACTAGTCAAAGCATTTTGAGCAAAGTTATGAACGAAGGACTACAAGAAACAGAATCGAGCATAGACGATACATATAGTACTCTAAACGATAGTTCTGAATCCGGCAAAGAATATGCCGAGCAGAAAAAGAACTATTACAAGGCGCTTGCCCAAAGATATAATTATTATAATGATAATAACTGTATTAATCCGTCAGACAACAGCATAAACTCCCTCTGTGTTGCCGGGCTAAAAGATATTCCTACTGGTTCAACAAGTGAAGATTATGCTAACATGATAGCGGTAACCAACGTTACTGTTGAATTAGCCAAGAGTGATGTCCTGCACGGATGCTTCTATATTCTAAAACAGCTGCCTGATCCATCACAGATTGATTTTGCTCCGCAAGATGTCGCTGACGAAGAAAAGGCAGAAGAAAATGGAAATGACAACGCTCCGTCAGAGGGTAATTCACAGGCGGAAGAGCCTAAGTCTGAAAATGAGGCAAGCAATACCCAAAATTCGACTGATTCCACAGAAAACAATTCCGCACAAAATTCAGGTAGTAGTAATTCGGCATCCAATGATACGAATAGTCCATCATCAACTAGCTCCGATACGAATGGGGGTAATAACTCATGAAAATTATTAAGAAAATAGGAATTATCAGTGTTCTTCTAGTAGTATTTATTACTAGCCTTGGTTTGTCTATACCAGTGTCAGCCGCTGTCAGTACTGAGATTAGTAATAAAGCCTTAGTCGGCGATCTAAAAAAATGTTATGAAAGCGGTGCGTTAAAATCCAGTATTAATATTCAAGATTTCGCATTTGGTTCTAATGATGGCACTACTATTATGAATAGTAGCAGTGAAGAAGTGAATGTTCCGAACGAAGGTGGCTTTAATTCTAGCTCGTATGTGTTTAGTTGCAAAGAGCTAATTACAAAAAAGCTCGGGCTAGGCTCCGTCGGGCTAAACGGATCAACTTCCGCAAAGGCCGACATCCTTAAAAAACTAGGATATACCCCAGAAGCGAATACCACTAACGAACAGTGCCTTACTATCAAAATGAAAAGAGTGACTCAGGATGGTAAAGACATAAGTACGGAAAGTCCATTTGATTCCAATATCGTATGTCTTCAAATCAACTCGGACGACGGTAAAATAGCAAGCGATTACGTGCGAGTAACAGCCGCGAGCAATAAAGGTGTTATTACCTTTACGACGAATCCACTTACGATCATTATTAACGATGATCGGTATGACCAGCTAAACGGAGTAGACAACAGAAAGACTATTGAGATAACGCCGAACAGATCCACATGGAGCGGAATAACTAAATCCATAGAATCTTTTATTAGTGAGTTCGGGCGAATATCCTTAGGGTATGATCAGGAAGGTGGAACAATATGGTATCAATATGCGGGGTCCGATACAAATGCAGAAGGCTCAGGAGAAGCGTCAAACTGGATTCTAAATCAGAGTACTGCATGGTCAAAGGTGTTAGGTTCTGGAATATATACTTTGACAACCGAGGAAAAGCGTCAGCTATACGAATACTACCTTTCTGCTTATGGAGATTTCTCCTGCGAAGCAGATTCTACTCGTAAAGAAATCTCCTTTACTATCAATGGCGAAAAAGCGACGATGTTCGCAAAACGAAAAAGTGAATTTACTGACAATAAGCTATTCGTTCCAGATGGATCAAACGCTTGGACAGGCTCAGACTCTGCAACCTTTGACGAGGTGCTAGACTATATGAACAATAAGACTATCAATGGAGGATTTATCCAATCGTGCGAAGACAGTGGTGGCAATCCAACGAATGACCCCTCAAAACCAAGTGGAAGTACAAAGGATAGCAGCGGTCTCGATCTAGCCGAGTGCTTCAATGGTGCTGATGCATTAGGGTGGATTCTTTGTCCTGTTATTAAAATTATCCACGCAGCCATAGAAACAATTTACGAAGAAATTATTGAGCCATTTTTGACAGTCAATGTCTCAGCATTTGCAACTGACAGTGGCACATTCCAGGGGTGGCAAATATTCCAAGGCTTCGCAAACATCATCTTTGTAATACTGTTCTTAATCGTGATTTTTTCACAAATTACAGGAATTGGTATTGATAATTACGGCATAAAACGTATTTTGCCAAAACTCATAGTGACGGCAATTTTGATAAATATATCATTCCTCATCTGTCAGCTTCTAGTAGACGTTTCGAATATCCTAGGTGTTGGCCTCAAAAATCTATTTGGCAGCATCCAAATAGAAGGAGCAACCGTTAGTACGGGTCAGCAAGCATTAACTACGGCGGTTAGCGGCATGATAGCAGGAATGGGTGGTGCCGCCGCGGCAGCAACAGCAGAGATGTGGTTGCCAGCGTTAATTGTACCTCTACTAATCGGATTAATTAGTATCTTAATTAGTGTTATCTTCATGTTCATTTTGCTTGGAATTCGTCAAGCGGGAGTAATAATTCTAGTAGTCATTTCACCTGTTGCGTTTGTCTTATACATGCTACCAAATACCAAACCGCTCTTTGATAAGTGGAAGAAAATGTTTGAAGGACTTCTCATGCTCTTTCCAATCTGCGGCGCCATGATTGGCGGCTGCGCGCTTGCTGGCGAGATATTGAAGTCGACCAGTGACGGATTCTGGGTCAGCCTCCTTGCCGCCCTCCTTACCGTGGTACCATTCTTCTTCGTTCCGAAACTTCTCAAAGGCTCCTTTGCTGCTATGGGTAATATCGGTGGTAAAATATCCGCTCTTGGTGCCGGTCTTAGTAAGCGAGCAAGCGGAGCGGTGGCTAATTCGCAGGGCGTTAAAGACGCAACTACTAGAATGGCTGCCGGTGTTAATGCTAAGGGCGAGACGACGGCTCTTGGTAGAATGAGAGACAAAATCGCCAGTGGTAAATCTATATATAGTAAAATTCCTGGTATGCAGCGTGCTGCCTCTCGTTCCGCCGCTCGTGGACGCGCCGCCTACTATAAGGATCAAGCTGATCAGCGTCGTGAAGCACAACTAAACGACCCAAGCTACCGTGCAGCCTATGAAGCTAGACAAGCTGCCGAGTTCTTAAATGATAGAGTATCTACTGAGCAAGCTCTCATTGAGGCAAATAGTGACTTTATAGGCGGAGATTACGACAAGGTTGCTAGCGATATGGTCGGTTGGATGAAAGAAGGCGGTGAAGACAATGCCGTTAAAGTTCGCGCCGCTATGAACGCATTGAATAAGATTGGTGATGACGGACGTACTGCTATTGACAATGCACTATCTGCCGATGGTGGCTTAGACTTTACCTCTATGCCTCTGGAAACTCGCCAAGCCTTCGCTTCACAGGCCATGAATAACTTTGCTGGCGAATGGAAGAATAATGCCCGCTCACTCTTTGAAGCTGCTAAGGCTAACACCGGAGCAAAGGGTACAGGTAGATACAGCGACTTCGTGCCTGGTGGTAGTAATGCGGCTAAGGTCTCCTCGTACCGTCAAGAGCAGTTTGCTAATATGGATGATGGCCAGTTTGCCCACATCATGTCTGACGTCCAAGCCTTGCAAGCCAAGCAGACGGCTGGCACAATTTCCAGTGACGAAACCGCTCGTCTCGAAGCTTGGCAGCAGCTTGCTTATGACACTATGAACAACGAGAACCTAGCCGGTTCAATGAAGGGTCAGCGTGGTGCTAATATCCGCACGATTGCTAGTGGCTATAAGGCACCTGCCCCATCCGGCGACGCCAAGGAAGGTCAATCATTCCAAGTTAATAATTCTAGTAAGGCACCTACCGGTAATACTACTAATAACTTTGTCGACACTATGGAGATGTACAACCAAGTTGCTAAAAATGTTCAGTCCAGGAATCGTAGTACGGAAGAAAGAGCCCCATCGGAATCAGCATTTGACCAATATTACGATGACGATAACTACGAGCGTGGTAGCGGCAACGGTTCACGCGGTAGAAGATAAAATAGGTAAATCGACGGTTAAAATAGGGAACTAGGCATTCCCTATTTTAATCTATTCTTATTTCTCCGCCGCAACAATCACGTCGTCAAATAGCACAGTTACCGTCATTGGTCCCACGCCACCAATTTTGGGTGTAATTGCAGAAAGGTCATCTCTTTTACGAACGCTCTCATCCACGTCGCCCACTAGTACGCCGTCCTCACTTGCAGTTCCAGCATCTATAACTACCGCCCCAGGCTTTACCATAGCAGACTTTATCAGGCGTGGCACGCCGGTCGCCGTAATTATTACGTCGTAATTTTTAAGCAGTGAAAGGTCACTATCATGCCTAAAAATCTCAAAAGCTACTCCCGATTTCCCCATTATCCTAGCAAGTGGCTGACCCACCAGCCGTCCATATCCTACTAGGGCTACCTTTTTCTGGTTAAGTTCTATCCCATTCCCGGCCATTAGCCAGTTTATCGCCGTAGCGGTTGCACTCTCAAACTTCCGATTAGCCGGTGAAGTAGTCTGGTTCAGTCCGTCCACATCTTTTTTTGGATCAATCAAATTTACGACGTCGTCAGTCAGATTCTTCTCTACTAGTGGAAGCTGTACAATTATACCAGAAACCGTTTGGTCCGCGTTAGCTTCTAGAATCGTTTTCTTTGCCTTTTCCAGCGAGGCAGTATCATTTACTTTGTCAATTTTCTTATCAACTACTTCAATACCGACGTCTTCACCATAACGCCTTTTTAGATTGACATACTTAGTGATCACTGGATTATCGCTATCGCGTATAATTAGCAGCTTTGGAAAAATGTTCCGTGCTTTTAAATTTCTAACTTGCCTGGCCTGACGTTCTTTAATATAGAGAGATAGCTCTCTACCATCTAAAATTTTTGTCATTATTTTTCTCCACTCTGAATCTCTACTGGCTCCTGTTCTAGTAAGAAACCATATTTTTCTTGGACTTTTTTTTGTATTTCTGTTCGCGCACGGTCTAGGTCGGAATAACTTTTGGCAGATTTATTAATAAGAACTAAGGCTGCTTTGTCTGATACTTTCATCCCATATAACTCGGCACCCTTTAAGCCTGCGCCCTCTATAAGATATCCAGAATTAATCATTTTCTTTCCATCAGGTTTTTCCCAAATTTTAAGATTATTATTTTTAGCTTCTACTTCTTGCTCTTTTGTTAAATAAATATTCTTAAAAAAACTTCCAGAACTGGCTTCCTTTTCTGGGTCAGGTAATTTATCTGCACGAATCTCGGCTACGGCTCTCCTGATACTCATCGGCGAATAATCCGTGATATGGTTTTCATCCAAATATTTTTGTAGGGAATTATAAAACGGTGGCTCTAAGCTAGCATCATTTTCTAAAATTAGTGTTACTGCCACAATAAAATATCTCCCAGCGTCTTTGCCGGTATTAAAAATCGTAGAGCGATAAGACATATTCATATCTTCTTTTCCGATTACGACTAGTTCATGGGTCTGGCGGTCAAACGCCTCGACGCTTTCTAATACTTGCGATATGTCCTGTCCATAAGCACCGATGTTTTGAACTGGTGCCGCCCCAACCGTTCCAGGAATCTTACTCATTGTCTCAATCCCTGAGTAGCCTCTCTCAGAACAAAAATTTACGAGATCATCCCATGCTTCTCCCCCCATTGCGCGCACTACGACTTCGTCCGAAGTTTCAGAGATTACGTCAATTCCTTTTAGCTTGTTTAGCAAAATTACACCAAAAAATCCTTCGTCTCTACCAATAGTATTGGCTCCGCCGCCCAAGATGAAAGTCGGGAGTTTTCTTTCAGCCGCAAATTTATAAGCCTCGGGAATATCGGAAAGCTCATTTATTTCCACTACATATCTAGCATTGCCGCCTAGGCGCATAGTGGTCAACTTGGAAATCGGTACATTTTCTCTAATATTCATATCTATATTATAACACAAATCTGGTACGCCCGATAGGAGTCGAACCTACGACACCCAGCTCCGGAAGCTGGTGCTCTATCCACTGAGCTACGGGCGCATAACAGGTAAATTATATCATAATTTTATCATTTTTAGCTCTAAGATACGACACGAAATAGCTGCGATAATGAACTAAACTGCGATATAAGTCTAAGCACAAAATGATTAAAGGGTTTGCAACGTAAAATGTTTATGCTATAATTAAATAAAATAGGTCATACCACAAAACAAACAAGGAGTCTCCATGCATAAAATACGTAGTAAAATTCTTTCTGTCACGTTAGGTCTCGCCGTTGTTATAGCACAGGCGATTGCTCCTTCTGCATTTGCTTCTTCTTATCATACGACCACTATAACTTATCCGTACTATGCGTTTGTTGAGGACCCTGAAAACCCATGGGGTACAGTCTGGGATGCACTTGACTCCACCGACACTATTGATTATAGTGACGAGTTTTTTAACGAGCCTTCTCCGGGTGACCATCCAGAGTTAAGAGCGGTCTCGTATGCTTTGGCGCTAGCCGGTTACGAAAATGCCGCTGATGGTTATCCATCAGATGATGACTTGCCACCATATTCCAAACTCACTAATATGCTAGACCAAATGGGTTTTTCTGACTATCAGAGTTGGGATATTGCCTCAGAAGAAAATGGACATTCCATGGGAACAACAATCGGCCGAAAGACGCTCGCAGACGGCCAAGAGCTAATTGTCATTGCACCACGCAACTACAATTATATGACAGAGTGGATTTCTAATCTTAATGTAGGTACAACTGGTGACCATGCAGGTTTTACGGAATCTGCCGGCTTTATGATCGACGATTTTAACGAGTACTTATCGGCTCGTAGCCTTACAAACTATAAGCTCTGGGTTGTTGGCTATTCTCGTGGCGGTGCCGTAGTCGATTTGTTTGCTAAGAGTATTAATGAAACTCTCGCAAGTTACCAAATGGACGCAGACGACTTTTATGCATATACTTTTGGTGCCCCACGCGCTAGTTCCACCGAAACTAACTATGCTAATATTCATGATGTTAAAGACGGTAATGACCTTTTGCTCGGTTATGTTTTCCCTAAACTATGGGGTTTTTATAACACCGGTACATATGAAGAAATTCACCCGGCTGACTTGGAAATTTCTACTTCCGTAGTCGATATTACTGATATTGCTGATAGTTCAAGAGCTTTTGGTGTCCTAGCTAACAATGAGGGCTTAACGAAAGAAGTGGGTACAATGAATGGTCGTGACTTCATGGATGCATGGGTTCAATTTGTCACGGAAAACGGTCTGACGCGTGAATACTTTGACACAGAAGTTAAGACTCCACTTTCAAAGATTATGAAGGCTTACCAGCAAAGGACCCTAGACAAGCAGAGCGATTTTACCAACTTTTTCAAAGACACCAGTTATGGCCTTGCTAATATGGTTGGCGGAAATGCCCTTTATGATTTAATATCGAATTACGGGGGAGATTTAGCTACTTTCCCAGCCTACCTCGACCTTGTTAAGGTCCTAGAAGGTACTGCGACTGAATCAGATGTTGATGAGTTAATCACAATCTTGACTGGCTACATGGGCGAATATGGTGATTACGAGGAAAAAACAGGCCAAGCTCCTGCTGTCACCGAGTCTGAATTCGCTATCATTAAGGAGAATTTGCCAAAACTAGTCAAAGCTTTGTCTCCAATGCTTATTGCTGATGCCAAATATACCCAAGCAACTTATGGCGAAAAGTACTCTCTGTATTATACGTACAGTCTTGCGGCTAATGCAGAAAAACTTGTTATTGGCCATATTCCAGAAAGCATCATGCCAATTTTAAAGAGTTTAATACCGGAAGATGAAGAAAAAGAAGAAGACGATGAAGACAGTGGTTCCTCGTCCGCTGATAATAATGAAGAACAAGGACCAGCGGTGCCTAATACCGGCTCAGAAGAAACGCTACATGCAGAATTAGCGTCAGGGAACAACACAGTACAAATAGTCACCAGTTCTGTCGCGGCGATAGTAGTAGGTGCCTATCTCGTTAGGAGAATATCTCTGCGGAATAAATAATTAGGGATAATATGTATCAGCCAGAATATATGCAAGTAGCCATTAATGAAGCCAGAACCGGCATTAGAAATGGGGATGGCGGGCCATTTGGTGCAGCCATAGTAAAAGATGGTAAAATAATTGCCAGTGGTCACAACTGTGTTCTGAAAAATCACGACTCTACTTGCCATGGTGAAATCGATGCTATCAGAAAAGCAGAACAATCTTTAAAGACTCACGATCTTTCCGGTTGTGAAATATATACCACCGGCGAACCTTGCCCTATGTGTCTTGCGGCAATTCTTTGGGCTAATATTAAAAAAATTTACTACGGCTGTAATCTAGAAGACAATGAGAAGATTGGCTTCCGTGATGTAAAGTTTGAGGAAATAATGAAGGACCGCAGTCTTCTTTCGGCGGACTTTTTAGAAGAACAAGGCCGTGATTTATGTCTAGAATTATTTGAAGAATATGATCGCTTAGATAAGGCTTTATATTGATTTGATTTTGATTTTTTAAAGTATATGATATAATAATCATAAACTATAAAAAGGATAATCAAAATGACAAACAAAAAGCAAACTCATAAACTATCAATTTGGGGCCAAATCTGGCGCATCGTTCTTGCCATAGCTGTACCTCTTGGCGGCGGATTCCTTATCTCGCTCGTCTCAGGAGACGCTATGAGTAAGTTTTCAGAATTTAATCAGCCACCACTTGCTCCACCAGCCTGGCTATTTCCAGTTGCGTGGACTATTCTCTACGTGCTAATGGGTATCGCAAGCTATCTTATTTGGAAAAAGGGTTATAATTCCAAAAAAGCTGCCGAGAAATCTGCTAGCAAAACTGCCTTAGTCATCTACGCTGTTCAGCTTGTTTTTAACTTTGTCTGGACCCCACTATTCTTTAATTTGGGTTGGTATTGGCCTGCATTCATTTGGCTAATGGTAATGTGGATACTAATTATTACGCTTATGGCTAAAACTTACAAACTCTCTCGTTCTGCCTTCTGGTTGCTATTACCATATCTAATATGGTGTACTTTCGCTGCTTATCTCAACTGTGGAATTGCGATATTGAACTAGACTTAAAGTTATATGCAATCCCCCAGTTTTAGTTTTGTAGCGAGCCTTATTGTTTCTTCTTCAAAATCGTTTTCACTGCTAATGCCATGGCTATGAACAAAGCTGCAACTGATGCAGTTATGATATTTGCCGTTGTTGCTCCACTACGTTCAGCAGTAAAAGCACCGGTATCTGGCACTGGAATTTGTTCCGACTCTTCCTCTTCCTCTGCTTCTATAACACTAAATGTCGCTCTGGCAATTCCATTTGTGTCTGTATCAAAGAAGAATATTTCAATTGAATGTTCGCCCGGTCCTAAGGTTTCAAGAAAATGACTTAGTAGAGTAGTAGTTTTTGCTTCTGGATTCACAATACTATCGTTCTCTGAATCTATATACCCGTTATCTACCGCGATAGCCATAATACCGTCGGTGTAGCTAGCTGGATCTTTTTCAACTACGAACGACAAATTGTCGCCGCTGCCCTTAGTGTATATACCGCCATCGCCGCTAGTCACTTGGTAGAATGGACGGAAAGCGACCACGATTTCTGCGTCCTCGTTTACGGACTCTATATCAAGAGAGAGATCGTCGTTCAGCAAGTCGGTTACATCCTCTCCATTATAATCTACCCACAGCACCTCATAACCTTCGGCAGGAGTAATCTCAACGTGCAAATCGCCACCAGCGTCTACGTAGAGTGGTGCAGATACTTCGCCGTGGCCACCACTTACTTCGGTATGGACTGTTATGTAATCTTTAATCGCGAAAGGCACTCTAAGTGATGCTCTATAATTGTCATTTTCAAAGTTATATTCTACCAAATAGAACTCCCCCGGGTCAGTCGGCCGTTCAATCGGTGTAAAAGACAAATCAGAATCGTCATATATATAGTATTGCTCCGTCAAATCTTCCGCGGTAATGCCGTCATCGTTTTCTTCTACGGTTAGGTCGCCCGCGAGCACTACTGGCTGACCAGTGTAGGTTATGTCTTGTTTTTCTACGCCACTAATCATTAATGTATCTTTATTATAGTCCGGCGCTTTAACTAATACGGAGTCTAGAACCAGATTCTTGACCTCTTTCATCTCCCCGTTAACCTCATAATGAGCAGAGTTAATCGTTATTGGTAGATTGCGCTTAAAAGTTGCTGGCGGATTCAGACTCGACATTGGAATGATATACCAATACCCAAAGAGATCGTCGCCTGAATCGTCAGGACTGAATTCAACGTAATCGATACCTTCCTGTTCGTCTTCGCTACCGCTCCATTTCATTCGTAACCCGCCATCAAATCTCTGAACGTTGCTAAGGGCGTCATTATAATCATAATGTACCGGTATCAGACCCTCAACAGCATCTATGTCGGAGAAACTTACATCCATGTCATAAAGTTTTATTTCGCAAGTACTCCCAACTCTCACATAAAAAACGTCACTATGGTACGGGTCACTCCATATATTTTCTTGATACGGCGTTGTCACAAGGCAATTATCTACCGCATGCGCCGCAGAAAAATGTGCCATTGAAAGCATTAGCATTCCCATTAAACCACAAGCTATTATTTTTGTTTTTGCGTTTTTATTATTGCTACAAAGCATAAAATAACCTCTTTATAAATGACCTATTTACGTCATTATAGCATAGATTTATATAAAATACCATAAGCAAAATGAACAAAAATAAATAAAAAATGAATCAAATATTAAAGCCGGACATAGTTGCCGGCTTTTCTCTTTTATTATATAATAGGCATATGTACTTAAAAGACGAATAACAAATGCATAAAAACACTCAGGCTAGTAAAGTAATAGAACATATTAAATCTGAATACGGAGTGAACCCGGAATTTTTATGGCCAGACCGTTATCCTGGCTATGCAGTTTTTCGTCATAGCGACAATAAGAAGTGGTTCGCAATGGTTGCTACTATATCTAGTAAGAGCCTGGGACTAAAAGGTGATGATGAAATCAACGTCATTAATCTTAAATTCGATAAGAACCAGACTTACGACTTTGCCGAAACAAGCGACCATGTCTTCCCGGCTTATCACATGAATAAAAATAACTGGATTACGGTTTGGCTTGATGGAACTTTGCCGGACGACTTCATCTCTAGCCTCATCCAGAAAAGTTATCTACTCACAGATAGATAAAACAATAGGTGCAACTAGTTCCCGACCTTTTTACTTCCGTATTTTTTATACAAAAGCCCATAGACAATTAGTTGATATGTACAAGCAGCTACCTGTCCAATACAAAGGCAAAATGGCGTATTTAAAAATGTAGCCAAAAACCTAATAATCAAGGCTATCACTTTGTTGCTTGTGGTTACAAAAGGTGACCATTCTATCTGCAAATAACTCGCTTTAAGAGCAATAAATGGATATACCAGAAAATAATATAATTCTGTTGCCAAGAATATAAGCAACACCATTACATCAATTTCGTAAAAACGAATTGTCGCCATCAGCATAACAAATGAAGAAAATAGTAAAATCACAAGCAAGACATAAGCGTTCTTTATGCTCTTTCTTAAGTTAAACCTACGGTTAGAAATATCAATTTTCGCTACGGTCGATATAGCATCATAAGAATCCCATTGAGTGTCGGTAACTAAAGAGCTAAAGTTAATCGCGACCATATATTTTACGCCGTATTCCGTACTATGCGAAAGCCCAAACAAATAAATAAGGAACATCAAACAACCATCTAAGACATCGTAAGATTCATAACGAAACCACTTATAGAGATGTACATTTAATTTAAGTTTAAAACTTCTAAAAGTTCTAACCCCAGAGTAAAATGTAAAAACTGCTAAACTAAGCAAAGAAATTATCACAATCTGTGTTTTATCATGAGTCAAAATCGCTGTTCCTACCAGCGTAGCCATATAGATTATATTAAAAATAACCATCAATTTATTAGCGTATTTTGCTCTATTAGCAAAATAGAGTCTTTCCATCAACATGCCAAACACCAATGAAATATATAATGAAATTATAGAAAGGCGCGCGTCCAGAGTATGTTGGGGATGTAGATATCGCTGACTATGATACAATTTTCTTTGGCTATCCAATTTGGTGGGAAGATTTGCCGATGGTAGTCTATAGTTTTATTGAAAAACATGATTTTTCGGGTAAGACGGTAGTTCCGTTTAATACGCATGAAGGATCTGGCAATGCTGGGACTTATGAAACTTTGAAATCTCTCATGCCGGGTGCGATTTTGAAAGGCGATGGGTTCAATATGACTGGATCCATGGCGCGGACGGAAGAGGGAATTAAAAAGCTGGATGATTGGCTAAGTGGCTTGTGAAACTAAAGATTCTAGCTAGTCATTGCGATAACGGTGCTAGCTATGTGCTTGGTAATCGATTTCCGTGAGTTTTTGTCGCTCAACTTTACGCGAATTCATCTCTGCCTCGTCGATATCAGGGACTTTCCGTTCCAACTTGCGGTCTTTAATCTCTGAAACGTTGGCTTTTAGTTTGGCAAAGGCGCACTTATCACCACATTCTGGCCAGTAGAACCATTTATCATAGTCGTCAAAATCGTTCGTATCATCGCCGGAACAAAACCAGTGTTCAACTTGCCAATTACATTCATGTTCGGGCCAATAATCCTCGACGATGTTACCGGGTT
>JAFRAU010000011.1 GCA_017405245.1 Candidatus Saccharimonadota bacterium | reverse complement strand
TATTATAGTATGACAAGTATAAAACCGACAAGCATAAGCGTATGGTAACTGTCTACTTTTTGGGGTACACCGTATAGTTGGAAGTGTCTACTTTTTGGGGTACATCTGGAAAATGGTGTCTACTTTTATGGGTACAGTTCAGGCTAAGGGATAGCAACACAACGAACGGAAAACCCGTAGCTCTTGTTGTAGTTGTCCTGGAGGTAGACATAGCTACTGCTGAAGGTCAGATTGTACGCGAGATGGTTATATCTGGTGTACGGACTAGCCGACCAGTAGTAACCGTACGACGTATCGTTCAGACTACCGAAGTAGTAGACGCCAGCATAGTAAAAGGATAATGGAGCAGATTGAAGCGTAGTAGAGCCAGCAGAGCTACTTGCTATCCCATATGTAGTGGTAATTAGGCTAGCAAAGCTTGGCGCAGCATTAGCACCGCCATTAGGTAGTTTCCAACCCTTAGGACAGATAGATTGGGAGATGGTAGGACTTGCGGTATTAGTACCTTGTCCAGCCGTAGCGGCATACCATGGGTAGTACCAGTTACCTCCATTTACATCAGCCTTAGTATTAGCGTTGATTGCCTCATTGTAGTCATCTCCGGCTCCGTCTCCTGTTGGTGTCCAACTGGTTTCTTCACCAGAGAATGTGCCGACTAAGACTGGCTGGTTGTTGGTGAGAGTCAGTTTAAGGTTCTCACTCATCCAACAATTCCCATCAGCTAGCTTCCTCACAGTATATTCTACATAATTACTACTATTCTTATCGCTAACCGGATTACTAGCTGTCCCTGTTCCGTCTATCCCGCGATAGTCGTACAAGGTAGATTGTGCGACATTAAATTTAGCGCGAAGAAAACAGTCAAAAAAATCCCTAAAAAAGCTTCTTCCAAAAATCAAATGCTACAAAATACTTCTTCCGAGATAGAAATTGCAAAGTGCCTAAATCTTTATGCTATAATATAAGTATGAGTATTATAAGGAGCAAGAAACAACCAGTAAGACCCACTCCGCCACCGGAAGATATTCTCCTTTCTCTTGATATTGGTACGGAATTTGTTAAGGCAGTTATTGCTCGTCAAAACAAGGATAATTCGTTAGACATTATTGGTGTCGGTCGCGCTCACCAGGAGCCATCTAATATGAACGCTGGTGCTATTGCGGATATTGGTGCCGTGGTAGCTACCTGCGAGAGAGCATTATCTGATGCGGAAAAACAAGCTGAGGTTACGTGTAAGTTGGTCTCTGTCGGTATAGCCGGAGAGCTAGTCAAGGGTAATACTAGCACAGTTCGCTATCGCAGAAAAAATGGCAATAAGCCCCTGTCGGAGCAGGAGATGTCGCTTATCATCAGACGTGTTCAGGAACGCGCCGGGGAATTAGCTAGAAAAGAAGTCGCTCTTGAAACAAATAATCCAGACATTGAGGTTCGCTTGATTAACTCCGCTATTGTTAGCCTTACTATTGATGGTTACAAGGTGAGCAACCCGATTGGCTTTAAAGGCTCTGACCTCGTCATCCAGTTTTACACTGCTTTTGCTCCACTTGTTCACATTTCTGCTATCGAAAAGGTTTGCGCGGAGCTTTCTTTGGATCTCCTTGCCGTAGCCGTAGAGCCATTTGCGGTTTGCCGTGCTTGTCTTGGTGATGACCCAGATAGTAATTTATCTGCTATCGTGATGGATATTGGCGGCGGTACTACGGATATTGCTATTGTAGATGACGGTGGCGTAGACGGCACTAAGATGTTTGGTATTGGTGGCCGCAGCTTTACTCACCAGATTGCCGAGAGTATTGGAGTCGATTATGAGACGGCAGAGTACTTTAAGCTAAATCCCGAGTCTGCTGATCTCCCAGAACCAGCTCGCGAGAAGATGGAACAGGCTATTGAACAGAACTTAGCGGTTTGGCTTGGCGGGGTACAGCTCGCGCTGGAAGATTTTAAGCTCCTAGAAGTTTTACCACACCAGATTTTACTTTGTGGCGGTGGTGCTGGTTTAATGCAGATTCAGGAAACTCTTGCGACGTCCGATTGGTATCAGGACTTACCGTTTAATCGCCGGCCGATTATTCATATTGTTGACTCCGAGGATATTCCAGGCATAACTAATGATACCGACATTGAGCTAGACCACTCCTTTATTACCGCACTAGGCCTTCTTCGTGTTTCACTAGATACCCTTGCCGGCGCACCTGACGGTCATAGCATCAGAGACAAAATCGCCAAAGTCTTACAAAATTAGGCCTAAGACCTACCTCGCTCAGCATCAAGAAACATCAAAACACCGCGCTGCTAGCACTGATTTTCAAAGTCTAGACTTTTTCTACTTCTACAAATTCACCAGTTCTAAGACCGGAGAGCTGATATTTGCCAAACTGTACCCGATGAAGTTTAACCACTCTGTATCCCAGTGCTTCAAAAGTTCTCCTGATTTGCCGATTTCGCCCCTCAGACATCACCACTTGCCATTTTTTGCGACCATTGTCCATGTGAGACAGGCCCAACTTCGAGTTCCCATCTGGAAGCTCCACCCCAAAATCTGCAATCATCTGTTGATGAAGCGGAGAAAGCTCCCGATTTAGCTCCACTTCGTAGACCTTTTCTTTGGTAAACTTTGGGTGAGTCATTTGATATGCAAAATCACCATCATTTGTAAGTAGAATTAATCCAGAACTGTCCTTATCTAGTCGCCCGACGGTTTTTAATACCTGATATTTTTCCGGCAAGAGAGTATAAATAGTCTCTGCCTCACCCTGTTTTTTACGAGAACAAACGTACCCTTTTGGCTTATTCAGTGCTAGATATGTATAGGTCTGAGAAAAAGGCAATAATTTATTATTATAATATATTTCAGTATTTTTGTCAATACGACCACCGAGGACTGCCGGAATTTTCTCTTTGCCCTTAGAAATCAAAATCTTTCCCGCGGCTATTAAATCGTCCGCCTGTCTTCTAGAAATTCCAAGTCGCTCTGCTAAATATTTATTGAGACGTATTTCCTGGCCAGGTTGCATTAGTAGTGTCCGGAGTATTGTTTAATAATTCGTCCATGGCAGCTGCTGTGGCATTTTGTGGCTGCGAACCTGCCACCTGCGCATCATCCGGCTGAGCGACTGGTGTCTGTGCATTGTCTGGCTGAGCGGCTGGCGCTTGTGTATTAGTCGCCGAGGTATCTGCTGATTGAGCGTCAGATGACTGAGTACCTTCTACGCCCGTCCCAACCTGAACTGTTGGCACTTCTGGCTGTGCGCCCATTGGCCCGGCGATAGTTGGCGTAGTTGCATCACCAGTTTGTGCCGAATTAGCTGTACCGGCTGCTTCTTTGTCCCCTAATACTTCGTGTACCGCATTTACCACATCTTCAATTCCGACCTGGGATTTTACTAGATATTTATTGGCCCCTAAATTTTCGCCACGTTCTCTCTGGTCCTCGGAACTTAGCGCCGTCATCATTATAACCTTAATGTCTTTCGTCTCAGGAGTAGAACGCAGAATATCTAGCATATCAAATCCGGAGATTTTTGGCATCATGACATCTGATAAAATTAAATCTGGTCGTTGTTGCACCGCCATCGCTAATGCTTCTTCACCATCACCAGCCGACACCACTTCATATCCCTCTGCCACCAGACGGATACTATAAATCTCTCTCAGACTTTTATCGTCTTCAACTAGCATTATCTTTGTCATCTGTTTCTCCTTATTTAATACTATTGTATAACACTTGTGTTATTTTGACTAGCCTGCGCCGCAAATTGTTGTTTTAGGGCGGCTAGTTTATCTGGTGGCATATCCGAGGCTAAATTATCTGTCGCGCCAGATCCCACCGCCGGCGCTACCGGAGCAGTCTCTGCCTGACCATTTTGCGAAGTAGCAGCCGGCGCTACCGGAGCAGTCCCTGCCTGACCATTTTGCGGAGTAGCAGCTGGCACTACCGGAGCAGCAGCCTGTGTCCCCGCCGGAGCAACCCCAGGCACCGCTGCCACTGTGGCTGCGCCCATTCCAGTTGGAGCCGGAGCGGCCGGAGTCATCATTTGGGTATTTCTAATTATCATTAGCTGTCTATCATATTCTTCACTAGAAATCCTTGGTAGGGAAACATAAAAAGTCGAACCTTCACCAAAAGCACTCTCCGCCCACACTCTGCCTCCCATTGCCTCGACTCGCTCTTTTACGATATATAACCCCAGTCCAGTGCCGCCAATCGTCCTGGTCTGAGAATTATCCACTCTGTAAAACTTTTGAAAAATATGCGTCAAATTATCCGGAGATATCCCCATTCCTGTATCGGTAACATTTATCAAGACGTTATCGCCATCTCCTCTAACATTGACCCAAATCGCCCCGCCATCAGGGGTATATTTAATCGCATTACCAATTAAATTGCTCAGAATTTCTTGCAAAAAATCCACGTCGACCATCGCATAAACCGACTGTTCAATCTGCATTTTTTCGCCTGCATCATTACCGCCTGCCCCAAAAGAATAATTGAGGTGTTTGCCATCAACTAGTGCCGTAAAAAGATTGCCAGAAATCTCACTCACTACGGCCAACATATCGGTCGGTATAAGATGAAGTTTAAGTCTCTTATCGTCTAATTTTGTCACATCCAAAAGATCACGAAATAATTTCCCTAGATGTTGCGAAGCATTGTGCGCCTCAGTTAAATATTGTCTTGCGCGGTCATCTATTGTCGCAGTTTGCGGATTTAAGGCTAGCCCTAGGTATCCTTCTATTGAGGCCACCGGAGTTCGCATTTCGTGACTAGCCGTAGAAATAAACTCAGTCTGCTCCCCCTCTTTCTCTAACTCTTGTGAAATGTCACGAAATGTAATAATCCTGTCAGCACTCCTTCCACCAGATGGCACCAAAGAAATCGCCACTGGCACCTTCGCCCCTTGTAAGGTCACTAAATAATAATTTCTTGACGTCCAAGCGGAATTATTAGTTACAGCTACAATCAGTGGATTTTGGCTATCAGGAATTGCCATTCCTTCACCAGTTTCAAGTTTTAGGAGTGTTAGATAAGACAACCCTAGCACCTCAGATGGCGCACCATTACCAGTCATCCTTGTA
Organism: Candidatus Saccharimonadota bacterium; assembly: GCA_017405245.1. GTDB lineage: Bacteria > Patescibacteriota > Saccharimonadia > Saccharimonadales > Saccharimonadaceae > Nanosyncoccus. The sequence continues at coordinate 12,419 of JAFRAU010000011.1, read as the reverse complement.
GCAGCCGGATTGATTAACTTAATTAGTCCATTCTGATCAATAATCATCACCCCATCATTAATGGAGTTTAAAACTTTTTCCGCCAAAATCGCCTGATCCGTATTAAAGTCAGCGCTAGTTACGGTATTTTTTTTCTGAAAAATGCCCATCACATATTATTTTAGCACATTTTTAACACAAGCGACATAAAATGTGTTATTATAAATGTATGAATAAGGACGTTGTGTATATCGAGCCAGAAGATGATATTACAGACATCATCGCGCGCATCAAAGCTGCTAAATTAAAGCTAGTCGCCCTGGTTCCGCCCAAGAAGATTGGGGTATTAAGAAGCGCTGTCAACACTAAGTTAGTCGCTAAGGCTGCCAGACAATCAGAAAAAGTCGTCGTTATTGTCACTACTGACCCTTCGCTTGTAAAGTTAGCTGCCGCGGCTCAGATTCCTGTCGCCAAAAACCTTCAATCTCGTCCGAAACTCCCTTCCGAAATCAAGGAAGAAGAAAAATCCACAGGGGAGCAAGTAATCAACGAGGCCGAATTTGACGAAGAAATCGCCGCCAAAGAAGCGGAACTTGCCGCAGGAGCCGCCGCAGGGGTAGCTGGCGCGGCCGTAGGGGCGGGAGTAGGCTCTCATACGGCTAATGCTAAAAAAGCCCATGAGAACGCGTCTGGTGCGGCCAAATCCGCCATAGACCAGGATATTTCCTCTGATGACCTCGAAAAGACCGATAAGAAAGGCGAAAAAGGCAAAAAATCTAAAAAAGGCAACATTCCTACACTAGAAAAATATCGTAAATGGATTATTATCGGTGCGGCCGCTTTTGTAGTATTAGTGGCTACGCTTATTTGGGCTTTTGTCTTTGCTCCGGCTGCCAATATCGCCGTTGCTATCCGTACCACCTCTAATAATTTCTCAGAAAACGTCTCTTTTGTCACTAAGACCGGCACCGAAAAACCTTCTGAGGGTGTTTTCCTCTTAGAGTCTCAGAGTGTCGATAAAGCCACCTCGGTTGAGTTTTCCGCCACTGGCGAAAAAGATATGGGCGAAAAGGCCCACGGAACGCTAGATCTCACCGCAACATTTTCTGTTGATACAATCAATAGCGCCATCTCTGTTCCTCAGGGCGCCATCTTCTCTCGGGGAGACTATCAATATACAACTGATAAGGCTATCACTTTCAAACTTGATAATGAGGACGACTGTTCTGTCTCCGAGCTTAAAGCGGGAAAATGCACCATCTCTACTTCGGTTAATGTCACCGCTATTGAGGCCGGCGACAAGTATAATATTGGCGCGTACAACAGTGGGTGGAACTCGTCTATTGCTAATGTCACCGCTTCTAATTCCGCCGCGTTTACTGGTGGCACATCTAAGAAGGTTACCGTAGTCTCCCAGGACGATTTCAATAAGGCTAAGGAAAAGCTAACCGATCAAGGCAAAGAAGACGGTATTTCTGAGCTTAAAAATAAATTTGGCAACGATATGATTGTCATAGAAAGTAGTTTAGAAGTGAAGACTTCCGAGCCTACTTCTACCCCTGGCGTTGACCAAGAAGTCGGCTCCGGTGTCACGCCAAAACTCTCTGCCACTACTACTTTTACAATGTTTGCTGTCGACAAGAACAAGGTTGAGGAATATATTAAGCAAAAAACCGAGGAAAAACTAGCATCCGACCAAAAGATTTACGCTATTGATACTCCATTCTTTGAGAACTTTACCAAGACCGACAATTCCTACACCGCCAAACTCAAAAGCTCGACGAAGAGCGGCCCTAAGGTTACAGAAGAAGACATCTTAGAAAAGTCTAAGGGCAAAAAAGTTGGAGAAATTCAGTCGCTTCTTAAATCTATCAATGGCGTCAGCTCGGTCAACGTCAAAACTTCGTTCCCATGGGTGCGGACAGTGCCAGATGACCCAAACAAAATCACAATTGAACTAAAAGTGGAGGAATAACCGTGAAATTAATCGGTCTAGATGTAGGAACAAAGCGTATCGGGGTAGCCGTAGCCGATTCTGGTGTGAGAATCGCCGTCCCGACTACCACTATTAACGTGAAAAACGGCGCTGAATTTTCGGAAATCGCCCACCTCGCTAGACAAAACAATACTAACTGGTTCGTAATCGGTATGCCGCGCAGCAATAACGGTAATAAGACGGCTCAGTCTAGCTATGTAGAAAACTTCGCTAAAACGTTGAGCGAGGCCATTCCAGGGGCTAAAATCCGTTTCCAAGATGAGAGTCTGACCTCTGTTGAGGCAGAAAATCGTCTAAAATCCCGCAAAAAGACCTACGCTAAGGAAGAAATTGACGCTGAGGCCGCTGCTATCATTCTGCAAGATTGCATTGAACATCTTTCCGTCACCTCTAAGGGAAGTACCGCCACGGAGCATTTTGTCAGTACCGCGGATTTTGATGCCAATATAAGCCAGGCCAAGTCAGAAAAGAAAGGAAATTCCATGTTAAAGAAGTTTGTTATTATTCTCCTTGCCATTCTCCTTGCTGGTGGAGTTGGTGCCGTAGTAGTGTATAGTTGGTATAATTCTTCTCTTGGTCCGGTTTATCAGGTCGCAGATTGCGGAGAACTAAAAGACGACCCTAGGTGTGATTTTATTGACTTCTCTGTTACCCAGGGAGAAAACATCCAGATTATTGGCGACAACTTAGAGTCTGCCGGCATCATCAAAAGTTCTCTCGCTTTTCAGATTTTTATGCGCACACATCACCTAGCAGATCAGGTTAAAGTGGGCGAATACCAGTTCCGCCGAACTATGGATGTCGAGGAAATCGGAAATCAGCTAAAAGAAGGAGCAAAGAACCCTAACGTCTTTTCTTTTACCATCCTTCCGGGCTCCACCATCAGAGAAATCAAGGCTAGCCTCATTAAACAAGGTTATAGTACGGCAGAGGTGGAAGCAGCTTTCTCAAAAAACTACGATAGCCCAGTTTTGCAGAGCTTACCAGCTAGTACAGAGCAAGGCGCAGAACGCCTAGAAGGTTATCTCTTTGGAGACACGTATGAGTTTTATAAGACCGATTCTGTCGAAACAATCATCCAAACCGCACTAGATGCAATGTGGAAGGTAGTAGAAGGAAATAATTTAATCGCACAATTTTCTAGTCACGGTCTGTCTTTGCATCAGGGAATTACGCTTGCTTCTATCATCCAGAAAGAGGCTTCAAATTATGAGGACCAACGCAAAGTCGCACAGGTGTTTTATTCCCGTATCTCTCAGGGTACTACGCTCGGTTCCGACGTTACCGCGACCTATGCTGCTGACTTATTAGACCCAAATCGTGAAATTTATAAAGATAACGCCGCCATTTTAGAGATTGATTCTCCGTATAATACCAGAAAAAACCGAGGTCTTCCCCCAGGACCAATCGATAATCCCGGTACGTCAGCTCTACTTGCGGCCGCCACGCCAACGGATACTTCTTATCTTTACTTCTTGACAGGAGACGATGGTGTGATGTATTATAGTTACACAGACTCCGAGCACAACCAGAATATCATTGACCACTGCCGGAACCTCTGTAACGTTTCCTTATGATAGCTAAAAAATCTCAAAAATTTAAGTTTTTACGCAAAAACTGGGGCTATATCTTGCTCTTTGTCCTGATTTTTGCTGTCGCTTTTGTAGGGTCACGCGATAAGTTTATTGACCCAGACGACGACATGAGTCTTCAATCTATTGCCTCTAATAATTACACCGTTTCCGCGGATCAAGTCTCGGAATTCTACATTGTAGCAGAGCTCGCTAAGTCAATGGACCTCTATTCTTCTAATGACGTTGCTAATAACTACGTTTCCGTCTCTGTTTTACAGCAAGATAGCCAGGTCCTAGACACTTCTGGTAAATTATCAAAGCCAGTTACCGTAGACGTTGGTCACCTTTCTCGCGGTATAGTCTCGTATGTCGTTAAAGACGGAGAGACCATGGAGTCTATTGCTGCCAAATATGGCCTCACTACTGATCAAATCCGTTGGTCTAATAATCTAACCAGCACTAATGTCTATGCGGGCCAGACCTTGCTAGTGCCATCTTCTCCTGGTATTGCTTATACCGTCAAAAATGGCGATACCGTTGAAAGCGTATCTGCCAAGTACGGCTCCTCTGTGGATCAGATTGTCTCATTAAACGACCTAGAAAAAGACCATAGCATCACCCCTGGCACGGTCATATTCTTGCCGTCTGGTGCGCCTCCGGAAACAGAGCGTCCAGAGTATGTTCCGCCAACTCCTACATATACCTATTCCTATACTGGCTCTAATTCGTACTCTACTACCTATGCTGGTGGTGGCGGACGCGAGAATGTTCATGTCGTAGACCGCTTTACCTATGCACGGTCCATGCTAGGTGATGGTAACCCTATGATTGCTGGTCAGTGTACCTGGTACGCCTGGTACTACCGCAAGCATATCGGCGGCACCCCTCTTCCGACCTCCGCCTTTGGTAATGCTAATGCTTGGGCTTATTCTCTGGGACGGTCCGGATTTGCTGTCGACCGTAATCCATCCGTTAACGCTGTCTTCCAGACTACCGCAGGTTATTACGGTCACGTTGGCATTGTTACCGGTGTTAATGCGGACGGTTCCATTACTATTAGGGAAATGAACTATGCCGGTGCATATATCGTAACGGAAGCTACGGTTCCGGCCTCGCAGGTTCGCAATTTCAACTATATCCATTAGACAAAATACATTAAATATGGTATAAATAAAATATGTTTGTTGACACAGCCAAAGTAGAACTACATGCCGGCAAAGGCGGTGATGGCGCCGTATCTTTCCGTCATGAGATTTATATCCCTAAGGGCGGCCCAGACGGTGGTGATGGCGGGCGCGGCGGCTCTATAATTTTTCGTGCCGACAAAGACACTAATACTTTACTTGATTTTCGTTATAATCCAATCCTCCGCGCTGAGGACGGCAAAAACGGTTCTGGCCAGCGTAGCGCCGGCCGCTCCGGCAAGGATTTAATTGTCGAGGTACCGATTGGTACGGTAGTATACAGGGTAGACGAAGGCGTTGAGTCGATTTCCCCCACCAGTCATACTCGTACTCTACTTGCCGACCTTACCCACGACGGCGAGGAAGCCGTAATCGCCAGAGGTGGCGACGGTGGTTTTGGCAACGCTCATTTTAAGAGCTCAGTCCGTCAGACCCCTAGAATTGCCGAAGTCGGCGAGCCAGGGGAAGAGTTTATTGCTGAACTAGAATTAAAGCTCCTGGCTGATGTTGGCTTAGTCGGTTTGCCAAACGCCGGCAAGTCCACTTTTCTCTCTGTCGTTTCTAATGCTAAGCCGGAAATTGCTGATTATCCTTTTACTACTATCACACCTAATCTTGGCGTTGCCACTATTGATAAAAGAGACCTTCTAATAGCTGATATTCCGGGCCTCATTGAGGGCGCTTCTGAGGGGAAGGGCTTAGGACACGCCTTTCTTCGTCATATTGATCGTACCGCAGTCTTGCTTCATCTTGTTGATGCTTACTCTGATGATGCCGGCGCATCGTATCAGACTATCAGAAATGAGCTATCCAAGTATTCTGATCTAGAAAATCGCCCAGAAATTGTTGTCCTAACTAAGGTTGAGGGGCTAGATTCGGATATTATCAAGATGCAGACAGCAGCTATTTTGAAGATTAATCCAGATGCTGAGATTTACCCGCTCTCTTCCGCCGCACACATAGGTGTGGACGACGTTCTCCGTGCCCTCAAAACAAAAGTGGAGCAAAGCGAGAAAAGTACAAAGGCACCGGCTTTAAGTGACAATCAAACCCTCATTGCCAATGAAACGGAAGATACCAGCAGCCTCCCCGTCATCTCATTGTCAAAAAATGCACTTAAAGATACTTGGAGAGTAGTAGAAGAAGACGGCAAATTTATCGTCACCGGCGAAAAAATTGAGAAATTTGCTCGTCGTACCGACCTCTCTAATTATGCCTCCGTAAACCGCCTCCGCGATATTCTGAAAAAAATGGGTATCCGCGCCGAGCTGACTTCTATGGGTGCTACTGATGATAGTATCATCTCTATTGCCGGCAAAGAGTTCACCTTAGTTGAAGACTGGTAGTCCCGCGCAGAAAGTTTGCCACGCTTTTTTACCACCAGCACTAAATAAAGTAACCGCCTGTTATAAGCATTGACTTTTTAGCATATCTATGATATAATGTAGACATGGGGTGGTAACTGAAAATAGTTCATTAACAAGGAGGTGAAATTATGTTGGTTGTGTTATTCGATATGGTCATTATTTTAAGTGCAATGGTATTGTTCAGTTCTGTTTTAGTTCTTGCTTTAATCAAAAACTCAGAACATGAGCAATCAGGCAAGTTTAAGGCAAAAGTTTTGGCGACAATGACCGTGTCGCTTCTTATTCTATCGACTTTAATAATCAGCGACGCGCCAGTTTCCTGCGAGAAAGAAAAAGAACAATACGTTCTTGCAAAATACCAGGAGACTGGAATGCAGCAGAGCTGCTATCTCGTCTATGATAACGAGATAAGGCAGTATAAATACAGCTGCGTGGACGGCGGAAAACAAATCGGCACGCATTACGCCGAGCCGTTAAGCTCCAAAATTATTAAAGAGAAGACAGAGGTCCCTCGCGTAGAAGTGAGGACCATCGAAGAGAGGTCGAAACTCACTAAAACGTTAGTTTCGAGCTCAACGGAATACATATTCTTCATCCCCGATGAAGAATGTGCAGTATTATTTAATAACAACTGAACCACTCCTTCTAGAAAAGCCGTCCGTAACAGGGCGGCTTTGCACTTTGTTTTTATACTATGTATCAGTTAAGAATACAACGCAGTAAGACTATCACTCGTAACCAGGATTCTCGCAACCAGGATTAGATTGACTTTTAACGCTAAGTATGATATAATATCAATAATGGGGTGATGCATCTTAATAAGGAGGTGATATTATGTATGACGGCTTTTTTAGAATAATTCTTGCCATAGACATAATCGTGGCAGGATTTTCAGCCCTTACCGCTAGCGCAATCATGTTTTTACAAGATAGCGCCCAGAGATTCGAGGGTAGATTTACCAGAATGGTTGGAAGTATGTTGCTGATTTCTACTAGCATACTTCTGTTGTTTGTCATTTTCGACAAGCCCATTCCTGGCGAGCTGGAAAAAATGGAATTTCTCCTCTCCGAGTATAAGGAAGAAGGGAAATTCTATGATTGTTATCTCGTCTATGATGACGAGATAGAGCAGTACAAGTACTGTTGCTTCGACGATGAGGCCAATTTAATCGGTCTGACTGCGCCGCTAGACTCAGAAATAATCAGGATTCCAAAGACTGATTATCTGGCGGAGCCTTACAGTGTCGAAATTATCTCATATGAGGTCACGACCAGGCTAACCCACCGCCCGGTCGCACACATTACTCATCAGATATTCTTTATCCCTGACGAGGAATATGCGATAGTAGACAAAGAAAATTTGCAACAATTTCGTCGATAAATCACCCCCCCCAAAAAAGGCCGCTCATTAAGAGCGGCCGATTCTATTCCGATGGCGTATGTCGGCTAATACTATGTTTGTCATGAGAAGGACGCGCAAGCAGGAATATAATTGACATTTTATTTGTATATGGTATAATGTTAATAATGGGGTGGCGTATCTTAAAAGGAGGGTGAAAAATATGGAAATATTCAGGCTAATTCCTTGGACATTCAGGCTATATCCTTACATTATATATGTCGTAGTGGTATACGCTTCGATGATACTCTTTGTTATTAAACTTAAAGCCGACAAACCTGCAATGAAATATCTCTGTATAGCGGCGGTATCGCTAGTTCTGTTTTCAGTCACGTTTCAGATTGACAAGGAACGCGTTCTAGGTGCAGAAGAAAAAGTGGAAAAAACGGAATTTGATCTTTGCCGGTTTAGTAAGTATAGACAAGATTATGACTGCTGGCTTCTTTATCGTGATTTTTTGGGTACAAGGCAGTATAGCTATTGTTATTACGATAGTAAAAATCGTGTATTTCGGGCTGAGTTGCCAGTCAATGCTGAGATTATCAAATTGCCAAAGTCCGAATATCCGACAGAACCATACCTAGAGATAACAACCTATTCGTACATGACGAAGTTTTCGCATCAATTCATCTCGTACCGCGTAGATTATTCAATCTACATCCCGGATGAACAGGATGCGGTAGTTAAAGAAAAAGTTTTTCCAAGATTCAAAAGATGGATTGCCTCCCTAAAAGGCCGCTCATAAGGAGCGGCCGATTTTAATGCGCTCCATTCTTTTCAATCTGTCCAATACAGCTACTTTTATAGCTAGACTTTCGTTCCAGTGTCTAGCACTCCAACTTGCCCACAAAAACTAGCCTCATTTGAGGCTAGTTTGCTGATGCGCGCCCACCCTGGGGCACATTGTTTTGTTTTAATCCGCTGTTTTTGTTTTAATGTAGTCTCCACACTCCACTAATTGTATCAGTGGAACCCCTGTGAAGCGTATCAGCTTAAACTTATTTTAGGTTAACATTAGCATTTTGTCAAGAGGAAAATTACTAAAATTCACTAAAAATACCATAAAAATCTCACCAAAAAACTACTAAAAATAATCACCGAAGATTACTAAAAATCTCACCAAAAAATCACTAAAAATCTCTTGACAAACCCCACCTAGCCGGGGTATCATTATAAGCATAAAGGGTAATACAAGGAGTGTTATGTCTAAAAATAGACAGTTTTTGCGCCTAGCGGGTCTCGTCTCCGTACTCTCGCTGACCGCTTTGCTAAATATTGACTCTGCTTCCGCCATCAAGGTTGGTAGCAATGTAGAAATGGACATCCACGTCCCAACCGTCATTGGCATGACCATCACTGGCAATTCTGATAGTGATACTGGCTGCGGCGTAGTTAATCGCTATGCGGATTCGGAAGATATTCTGCCGGTGTAGTCGGCGATTTTGATGGCACTTCTGGCGGTGCCAATGAGGTAAATAATAACACTTCTTGCTCTAAAATTACTATCGCCCCTGGACTCTTTGGCTCCACTTCTTCTAAGGTCAAGGTCTATACCAATAGCGTCGGCGGCTATAACCTTACTGTCAAGGCTGCTACTAACGCTAATCTAGTTAGCAATACTTACTCTATCCCAGCCGGTACCTTATCCGGAGAGACCGGTGGTCAGGGCCTCTGGTCTTACAAGACTGATACTGCTATCACCAATTGGACCGCTATGACTACCACAGATAATGTTATTACGAACACCGGCACTATCACTCCTACCGGTGACGAGACTAATGTTACCTACGGTGTTTCCGCCAGCTCATCTCAGGTCGCCGGCCTTTATAAGACTACCTTAGTCTATACCGCGACTACTATTGATGGCGACCCAACTCCATCTGTACCAGAGTTCTTTACGGCTACTTATATGCAAGATATGACTCCAAGTATTTGTTCTTCTGCCACCACCCCATCTGTCGATGCCACAGTATCCGATACTACCGGAGAATATGACGGAGATACTAACTACGTCCCAGAGACTACGCTTATAGATTATCGCGGTACGGATGGTACTGGTACCGCAAGCAGTCCTGCTACTGGCTCCAATGTACGCTCTTATACGGTGAGGAAGCTTGCGGATGGGAATTGTTGGATGAGTGAGAATCTTAAACTGACTCTTTCTACTTCGCATAGTTATGAAGTCGGTACTTTTGATGGTGGAACGGCGAGTTGGACTCCGAATGAAGATACTTCTTCAACTAATCCGTACAATGTAGCTATCTCACAAAACACCATCGCGAACGATTCTACTACTGGTGAATGGTATTATCCATGGTATGCTGCTACGGCTGGACAAGGTACTAATACCGAAAACCCTACCATCGCTCAGTCCATCTGTCCTAAGGGTTGGAAACTACCTAATGGCGGTGCTAATGCTGCGCCAAGCTTCTATTCGATAATGCACACCTATTCCGCTACTACAACCGATAAGATAAAAGCTGCACCTCTATCCTATACTGCGGTCGGCGCATACAGCTCCGGCAGTCTGGACGTGGACGGTACGTCCTTCGGTCTCTATTGGTCAGCTAGTTCTCTTAATAGCAATGGTAGCCTCGCGATGATCTTCAATACAAGTAATGTCGTCCTGCTCGGCAGAGACAAGGGCACCGGGTTTTCCGTCCGTTGTGTCGCTATTCCTTCAAACTAAAACATTTGACAAACAAACAACAAACAGGGAGAGTAAAATCTCCCTGTTTACTTTCAAATTAGCGCACGATAGTTTGCTCCTGCTAACCTAGACTACTTTATCATATCTCTACTCCGTCCCAGAAGCAGTTACTATTCGATTTTTTCCTCACCTTTGCCATTTCCCACCTTTTATGTTAAAATAACAGATATATGTCAAAAGTCAAATTCACGATTATCACTCTCTTTGAGGACGCAATCCGTCCATACTTAGAGATTTCCATGATGAAAAAAGCAGCCGACAAGGGAATTTTAGAGTATAATTTTGTGAATTTAAGAGATTTTGGCCTCGGCCCGCACAAATCGGTAGACGATACGCCTTATGGTGGTGGTGATGGCATGGTGTTAAGGGTAGAGCCAATTTATGCCGCCGTCGAAAAAGTCAAAGCCGAGTCTAAGGCTCGTGGCGAAACTCCACCGGTCGTGATTCTTCCTACCCCAGACGGGAAGCTCTGGACAGAGGAGTTAGCTCGTCAGCTTGCCGGTGTACGCCGTCCAGATACTAGCGTGGATGCGATAGAGGAAAGTATCAGAGGTAAGTCTTCTAGCACCTCTAATGTTGTCTCGGAACCACCAGAGTCAGCACAGCCGGCAAAACCACAAGCATCAGCAAAATTACCAGAATCGCCAAAAACATCGGAGTCAGACAGCCAGTTTGTGGCTCATTATCTTATTATTTGCCCACACTACGAGGGCTATGATGCCCGGATTTTACCCCTTGTAGATTATCAGATTTGCCTTGGGCCGTACGTCCTGACCGGCGGCGAGCTTCCGGCACTGATTATTATTGATAGCGTCGTCCGTCTGTTAGATGGCGTGCTAGGGGGCGATACTTCCGCAGACCTCGAAAGTTTTTCCACCGCATCCGGAGACAATATAGAGGCGCCGCAATACACAAAGCCTTACGAATTCCGCGGTATGACCGTCCCAGACGTCTTGCTGTCTGGTAATCACAAGAAAGTTGCCGAGTGGCGCAAGTCTCACGAGAAAAAGCTAGGTCATCCAGTCGATTAATCTATGTTGGTCGACCAGTTAGTACCAGTCCAGCCAGTCGACTGAGTAAGTGTTTGTGCGACCTGAATAAGCATTTTTGAATAAGCGTTTGCATCCATACAACTTTCACAACCTATGCAACATTTCGGCAGGGGTTCTATAACTTATACTTAAGTGTATACGATGGTAGTTATAAAAGTCAATATAAGATAGTATTTTGTCGTCCATCTTCTTTAATGATTCGCTCTCTAAATAATAGTTGCCAGTACATTCTTCCTGGATAGTTCTATTAAATCTCTCTATATGGGCATTATCGTTCGGGCGGCCTAGTCTTGTATGCCGGATCTTTACTCCTTTACTCTCTAGTCTTGTCTCAAAATACCTAGCAAATTCTAATCCGTTATCACTCTGTACCATTTTGAAGCTAAAGCCAAAATATTGCTCTGCTTCCAGGATGGTGTTTAGTGAATTGATTGGTTTTAACTCCTTATATACTCTAGCGTAAGCCATTCTAGTATATAGGTCTATAACGGTATAGATATAGCGCTTTTGTTTTGTGATTGGATTAAATAAATGTATTGTGTCTATTTCCACTAAATCACCAGGAGTTAATACCTGAGGTCTCGGGATACCCTTATAACGCCTGTTTTTATGGTTTTTAGGTTTTTCCATTCTACCATTTCGTTTAAGTATCCTTCTTACACTAGAGAGGCTAATCTTTATACATAAAACTGAGTTGATATAATGCCAAACTACCTCAGCACAGCGCTTTAACTGGTCTCTTACATCCAAAACCAATTGGACAAAATCATCTGAGAGCGTATGAGGTCTTTTAGGAGCAGCAGAAAGCGAAGGAATATCCCATTTACATAATTCATATTTGTATGGTGATATACCTAAGTATTTGCGTCTTACGGGGTTCTCTAACTCTATCTGGCTATTTTGTACTAGCCATTTCTGATGCCATCTCCAAATAGTGCTCCTATTCACCCCGAAACGATTCGCTACTACTTCTACTGGTTTTTTCTCTATAACCAGCATTTTCATAGCTTTACCCCTTGATTTTTCTATATGTTTACCTGTACAATATGACATAGGTAGGTTCTCCTTATTTTAAGTAGTATTAAATTAAGTATAGAACCTACCTATTTTGATGGCAAGAAGCCGGCATCTTATGTTGCAAAGGTTCTGAGATAATACG
>JAFRAU010000010.1 GCA_017405245.1 Candidatus Saccharimonadota bacterium | reverse complement strand
TATTATAGATGTAACCACAAAGTTCTCAATAGTCTCGTTTTTGCGAGACTATATTCGCCTCTGAGCAGATAACTGTAAGGAGGTAAAAGTGGCCAGGAGGTCATTCTACAAAGTAGATGCGGAGCTGTTGCCTCTCATCGGTAGCGATGAGGCGGTTCTGTTGGCTATTTTAGAGAATGCCGCGAAGGTCTGGAAGAAAGACCAAAATGGTTACTTTGCTATCTTTACGAAATATCTGATGGAAAGGACAGGTTGGTGGCAAAAGAAAGTCATTCGGGTGAGAACTCGGCTGGTTGAACTAAACTTGATCGACTACACCCCTGGCAAAAACCAAAATGTCCCTGGAAAATACAAAATAAAACGATAAAACACACGCAGTTTAGGTGAAGGAGGTATCTCTGTTGGAGGCCTCCTTTTTTTCATTCTTTGCTATGGGTTGTGGAAAACTATGCGGAAAACTGTGGAAAAGTATGTGCAAAAGTATGTGGGAAACCAACTTCCGCTATGTCAAAATAACACGCCACACAACAGATGCGCTATGTCAAAATAACACGGCCATAGAAAAAGAAATTAAAAAGAAATAGTAGTAGGCTGCGTGGAAAAACTTTCATCAAATTAAGTGGGTGGGAGTTAGGAAACCACATCTACAATGTCAAAAGGAGATCCGATATATTCTCAGGTGAATGAGTATCTGGAATACTGCGAGTTTGTAAAGCAGGTAAGTCCGATGACTCTCACCGCTAAAAAATGCTGCTACAAGCAGTTTATCGAGCAGTCTAAGTGTAAGGACTTGGAACAGTTAGACAATGCCGACTATAACCGCTGGGTGAAAGCTCAGGCTAAGAAAGGTATCAGTCCGCGGACGATCAATATGCGCTCCGCCCACATCATCTGTCTTATAAAGTATCACAGAGAAATGGGTATGAGCATCCCCATCAAAACTCCACTCATCCAAAAGCTCAAGGAAGGGCCAGTGCGCCGTGTCTTCTATCTAAGAAAAGACATCGCCAAAGTCCTATCAGTGATAGACCTCGATGCCGAGGATGACTTTGAGCGCCGTCAAAACCTGATGGACTGGCTTCTGATAAGGGTATGCTTTGATACTGGGCTCCGCATCTCCGAGCTGAGAAACCTCCAACTAGAGAGCTTCAAAGGTCGGCAGATAAACTTTATCGGTAAAGGGTTCAAGGAAAGAACGGTCTGGGTGGCCACTGAAACCTACGAATATCTGCAAGAATGGATCGAGATAGCTGATGTTACGGACTGGCTATGGGTGAATGAGTATCACCGACATCTATGCAACGATGAGTTGCGCATCCGAATGAGGAAAGTGTTTGAGAAGGCTGGCTATGACAACTTCTACCCTCACGCGCTGCGCCACACATTCGGCACCGATATTCAAAAGCAGGGCGCAACGCTCCTGGAAATGCAGCAGATGCTCGGACACGCTCGCGCCGAGACTACGGAGCGTTACATCCACGGCCTGGAAGGTGAGCAAGAAAAATTGTTTGATACTTATCGCGAAGTCCGTTTCGCGACCGCATAATTTTCGCGCAAAATGGTGGGTAAAATTGCGCGAAGTGTGATATAATAGAGGTAACAACACGAAGCAAGCGAAGTCAGAAAAGCATCGAGCACCTGAAAACATTGAAGAAAAAACGACCTAAAACTTCCATATCAGGTCATTCAATGTTATAATTATAACCTCAAATCACAATCTTTTCCGCAATAAGACTCGTACTATCTTAACCATTCTTGCTATTTTCGTTGGTAGTTTCGCTATTATCACAACCACCGCTATTCAAACTGGCGTAGACAATTTTATCGACTCACAAGTAGATTCATTCGGCGGTGAAGGCTTACTTCAAATGTATGCTAAGGGGACACAAGACGCCATCACTAGTAGCGCTAGTCTCACTGGTGAGCCAGTAAAATATGACGACAAACACGATTCAAACGGCCTTTATACTATCACCGAAGAGCAAATCGAGCAAATTAAAAACCTTGACGGAATCAAAAAAGACACAGTCCTAGTTGGTAAATTTGGTAGAGCAGACTTCGTAGAAAGTGAAAAGACTGGAGAGCAATACGAAGTTAGTACCAATATGATGACAGGTAGCAGTGTCCATTACGATTTAATCGCCGGTTCCAACATGGATAACCATTCCAGTGACTATGAAATCATTTTACCAAGTGACGCTTGGGTTACCGCACTAGGCTATGAAAATGCCGATGCTGCCATCGGCAAAACTCTTAAATTTGCTGTCGTAGACCCAGTAACGCATATTACAAATTACTTCGATGCTAAAATCGTCGGCATCCAAGCTCCATCAGTTATTACCGGTAGTAGTATCATTATTAATGAAACATTAAACAACGCTCTTTATGATGAGAATACTAAGTATGCCACAGAAGAACAAAAGAATTCTGTTTACACTATTGCCGCCGAATACGACTATGAGCACATTAGTGCAGATGAAATTAAAGATCGACTTCAAAAAATTGGTATTGAAGCGATAACTATTAAAGACATTACTGGCGAAATTAAAAGTTTCTTTGATGTCGTCATTACCGTATTCCAGATCTTTGGCTATATCGCTCTTCTCGCTGCTGCCATTGGTATTATTAATACTCTCTATATGTCCGTTCAAGAGCGTACTCGTGAAATTGGCCTAGAAAAAGCTCTCGGCATGAGTAAAACCAAAATCTTCTTAGAATTTGCCTTGGAAGCAATTCTACTAGGCTTCTGGGGCTCGGTCCTCGGAACAGTTGTTTCCATGCTCTTAGTCACCGGATTTGATGCCGCAGCACATGCAAGCGACGGTTTCTTGCAAACCTTCCCAACCTTCCATCTTGGCGAATTTACTATCGGCACCATCCTCCCACCAATCCTAACCGTTATGATTATCGCCTTTATCGCAAGCGTCTTGCCAGCAGTTAAAGCCAGCCGCAAAGACCCAATAGATGCCCTTAGATACGAATAATAAATACTATGTCAAAATCCTGCCCACTCGTCACTGACTCAAACATTACAATCGCAAAATTAGTCCCTGGTGGGCAGGGAATTGGCGAAAGCCCTGATGGTAAAAAAGGCTTCTTCTGGAACGTGCTACCACATGAAATCGTTACAGAATATCAGGTAACAAAATCAAAATCTACATATTTTGAAGCCATAGCCACTAGAATCAGTAACCCCTCCCCGCATCGAATTGCGCCAAAAGATAACTGTTTTTTGTCTACCTCTCCGTGGCAAATCATGGATTATAAGTACGAGCTGATTCAAAAAGCAGAAATCCTAAAAGAAATAATTAAACAAGCGAATTTAGACTATAACAAAGTACTAGGCAACCAAAATATCAACCCCGTAAAAACCGACGGTTATGATTTTTATTATCGCAATAAGATGGAATATGCTCTCTATTGGGATAATTCTACCGAAAAAATTAGTTTAGCTTTTCATAATCGTGGCTCACATCAAAAAATCCCTATCACAAGTTCCAGTATCGAACGCCCAGAAATCTATAAATCTGCCGTTGAAATTGTCAGCCGTCTCAACGAGCGTCGTGAAGAAGCCAGAAAATATCAATCACTTTTGCTCCGTTGCAATCAAAACGGTACCGTCTCTGGCGGTCTACTGGAAAATAAAAAGCCTCACCCTGACTTTGCTAATCTCACCGACACAGTTTTAGGGCGTAGCTATTCTTACTCTCCAAATGGATTCTTTCAGATTAACTTGCCGGTCTATGAAATGGCTTTAAATACAATTAAGAAGAATATTCTGACGCATGAGGTCTTAGATCTCTATGCCGGCGTTGGTACTATTGGCCTTTCCGTAGCAGAAGATAAAAAACTAACCTTGGTAGAGAGTAATAAAGCCGCCTACACTGAACTCACCAAAAATGCTAGCACTATTGCTTCACGTCAAGAAATAAAATCTATCCTTGCCAACTCCGAAGACTGCCTATCTTACATTTCGGATAGCCAAACTGTCATCGTCGATCCACCACGAGCTGGCTGTGCTAAAAAACTTTTAGAAAAACTCCTAGAAGTTAAGCCTCACTCCATCATTTATCTATCTTGCAATCCAGTCACTCAATTCCGCGATCTCAAAATTTTAACAAAATTATATCATATAGTGAATATCACCCCTTATAATTTCTTTCCAAGAACCCCACACTTAGAAAACCTGGTCATCTTAAATATATCACCAGATGAATAATTATTTACAGTCGCGTTTTACCCTAAAAAGTAGTATAATTAATCTATGAAAGTTACTATTTTAGGCGCCGGAGCGTTTGGCTCTGCTCTTGGAAAAATCGTTGAGTATAATGGTCACGAAGTTACTTTTTATGATCCCATCAAATACCCATCTATTTCGTTAGATAGCGCTGTTTCTTCCCCGGAAGCCATTATTTATGTCGCCCCATCAGACCAGCATGCCGACCTCTTACCATATTTACCTCAGGACACCCCTCTTATCTGTGCCAGTAAAGGTTTTTTATCTCTTACTCCATTTAATAAATTTACGAATTTTAGTGCCCTCGGTGGTGCCGCTTTTGCCAAGGATATTGAAAACTCTAAGAAAAATCTCCGCTTAACTGCTAGCTCATCACTGTCAGAGCGGCTCTTTTCCACCGAAAAAATCACGGTGGAATACACTGCTGATACACTTGGAATTTTACTCTGTGGTGCGCTCAAAAATATCTACGCCATTGGCGCCGGCCTATTTGGCGATTCGGAAAACGCAGAAGCAGTTTCCATGCCATATTTAGAAAGTGTCATTTCCGAAATGCAGTCTATCTTAAAGGTTAATGGTAGCAGCTCAGAGGTGTTAAAACTTTCCTGTGGCGCACCAGACTTATTACTCTCTTGCTCGCCAGATTCACGCAATTTCCGCTTTGGTTTATCACTTAAAAATCATACTAAAAGTAATGACGCTACCGTGGAAGGACTATCCGTTATCAAATCGCTAAATGAATATCCGGAATTTACCATCCCAAATTCCGCCACCATCTTAAAAGACATTATTAATATCATAGAAAAGGAAGTATAAATATGCCTCTAAACAGTCTGCAACAACAAGCCGTAGAATACTTAGAAGGCCCGCTCCTAGTCCTGGCTGGCCCTGGTACAGGTAAGACTCAGTTGCTATCCTCCAAGGTAGAATATATTCTAAAAACCGAAGATACCAATCCGGAGAATATTCTCTGCCTTACCTACACAGAGTCTGGGGCTAGCAATATGCGAAATCGCCTCTATTCCATGATCGGGCAAGCCGCTAGCAAAGTCAATATTCACACTTACCATGCTTTTGGCTCAGACATTATCGCAAAATATAAAAATTATGCGACCGAATTTGACCGCAATTTAGACCAGCCTATTGACGAAATTGCTCAATATAAAATCATCAATGAAATCCAAAAATCTCTGCCGACTTTCGATATTTTAAAGAACGCTCGCATTAGTGACATTCTCAGTACTATCTCTTCTGCCAAGTCTGCTAGACTCAGCCCATCAGATCTCGCCAAAATTGCCAAAGAAAATATTGCCGCCACAGAAAAGTTAAATCCACTTCTAAATGAAATCTTGCAAAAATGCCAGCCTCGTATGAAATTTGAGCTCGGTCTCAAAGAAGTTTATCTTCCCATCATGGAAACCCTTGGAAAATTCGCAAGTAATAAGCCACTTGCTGGCAATATTTACAATGAAGCCGGCGCCTTGCTATTTGAGCTAAACTCTGTCTACGAAAAAGAGGCCGCCAAAGAAAAACCTAGTATTTCTCCACTCACTGCTTGGAAAAATTCCCGTTTTGAGCTTGACGATAATGGCAATTATCGCCTAAAAAACCGTATTCCTAACTTGAAACTCCAAAGTTTTGCATCTGTCATGCAAAAATATGAAGAATATCTTAATTCTGCTGGTCTTTTTGATTATGCTGACATGATTGAACAAGCTATTCACATTTTAAAGACCGATCGTGGCTTTAAATTGACTCTCGAAGAACAATATCAATATATTCTTTTGGACGAATTCCAGGATACTAACACCGCTCAGGCAGAACTAATCTATGAGCTTTCCGACTACGAAAAGCCTGTCATTATGGCTGTTGGTGATGATGATCAAGCCATCTATGCCTTTCAGGGCGCCAACGCTTCAAACCTCCTCAATTTCCAGAATCATTATAACGCTAAGGTCATTACTCTCATAGAAAATTACCGTTCTTTCCCAGAGATTCTTGATGTTTCTTACTTAGTCCGCGGACAAATCTTAGAAAGTTTTGCCAAAAAGCATAATATCGACAAAAAATTACAAGCTTTTCATCATGGCACTGGGAAAATCTTTCGCCACGAATTTATTGAGGCATCCGCAGAATATCACTGGATAGCTAATCAGATCAACGATTTAATTTCTGCTGGCGTCAAACAATCAGAAATCGCCATTATTACACCCAAACACAAGTACGTTTTACCAATTTTACCTTACTTAAAATCTTATCCAAATATCAAAATCGCCTATGAAAAACGCGACAACCTTTTTGAAGACCAAAAAATACACGAGCTACTTACTTTATCGAGATTTATCTACGAACTTTCCGAAAACAAGGATCCCGCACACATGCTCATGGAAGTCCTTTCTTTCCCATTCTTTAAAATCGATATGGCTGATGTCATTAAAATAGTTTCCGAAAAAGGATCCAAAAAACCTGTATTAGATTATTTGCTAGAAAGTAATAATGATAAAATCAAAAACCTCGGTATTTTCTTCTCGGAACTCGTTCGCGTTTCCTTCAATACTCCAATAGAATTATTCCTAGACTATCTCGTTGGCTCAGTAGCTATCGAAAAAGATACAGATACTTATCGTTCTAACTTCTTAAACTATTACACTCAGGAAAATCCAGGATATTCTGATTTCGAATTATATGAAAACTTATCCGTTCTTCGCTCCGCTATTACAAGCCATACCGCCAGTATAGAGAAGCCAAAATTAAAAGACCTTATTAATTTTGTTGACGACTACGAGCTAGCCGGGGCCGCACTAGTCAGCACAAGTCCATATCAAGATGCTGATGATGCCGTTCAAATCCTTACCGCACACAAGAGCAAGGGTCTAGAATTTGAATACGTTTTCACCGTTGCCACTGACGATCTTTCTTGGGGAAATGCCAAAGGGAATAATAATCAGTTAACTCTACCTTCTAACTTAGTAGAAATTCGTCATACTGGCGCCACAGAAGATGAACGTCTGAGGTTATTCTTTGTAGCCATCACCCGTGCTAAGACTGAGCTTATCATGACTAACTCTATCAAAAATTTCGAGGGCAAGAAACCGGCGCACCTTGCTTATCTCCAAGAATACGAAGATAAAGATTCTGGTAATTTAATTTCTCCGCTTCTACCAAAAGAATCTAGAATCGTAAAATTACACTATGATTTACTGCCAGAAGACCAAAAGAAAAGCGACCTTCGTACGTACTGGCTTTCTCATTACCAACACCTTGATGGTAATTTAAAAGAAATATTATTAAAACGTCTCGAAAATTACCGCCTCACCGCTACTGACTTAACTAAATTTATCGACATCGCCTACGCTGGCCCAATGAGTTTCTACAAAGATCAAATTCTGCGCGCCCCAAGAGAAAGCTACTCTCAATCTGCCACTTTTGGAAATCTCGTCCATGCCACCTTTGAGCAGGTTACAAATAATCATCTCTCCGACGAAGATGCTATCAAATATTTCAAGGAGCAAGTCCTAAGTAGTTCTATCCCAGCGGAAGACGTCGAATATATACTCGAAAAAGGAGAAAAATCGCTTCAAGTTTCACTGAAAGCGTTTGACAAACTTTTGAGATGTCCTGGTGCCCACGCCGAGGTCAATCTCAGAAGTGAGCCAATTAGTTTAAACGGCATTCCTCTCACTGGTAAAATTGACCATATTAATATAGATGACCAGAATAAGACGATAGAAATCTACGATTTTAAAACTTCTGGATTTAGTGATAAGAAATGGAACTCTCATCCTACTTTGCTAAAATATCGTATCCAGCTAGGATTTTATAAATTACTTCTAAATCTCTCTCCGACATATAGCAAATACAAGATAGAAAAATCACATATTCTCTACGTCGTTCCAGATTCAGAAGACAAAGTTTATGATAAAGTCTATGATTACAACGAGGAGGACGAGGAGGAGCTAAAAGCTATCATTTCCGCCGTCTACGCTCAAATCAAAAGTCTAGATTTTGTCGACAATAAAGAATTATTTATTCCTCCCGATCCAGAAAAAAAGCTCAAAGATATTAAAGAGTTTATTACGCTTCTGCTTGACGCAGAGTAACTATTCCTGTAAAATACTTGTAAGTTTAGCCGAAAGGTGGTGATATGATTGGCTCTAACTTACAATTGTCCTAGATGTGGCAAACCGTGCTTATCAGAAGCAGCCGCCGCAGCACATTGTGCCAAACAGGAATGTCCTAAGTGCCGCGGCACCGGAATAATTGCGGGATTTTTAGCCCCCAACATTACATGTCCGGTTTGCCGTGGTAGCGGTAGAGTATAGCATCTAGGAAAAAGTGATTGGTAGGTAGTACTAGCTACTTGCTAACAGTACCTTTATGGGCGAGGATATCTCTCGCCCATTTTCATGTCGTTTTTTAGCCCGTTATCCTTCCTATGCTTTATATATAATAGTAATTATGTTATAATATAGTTATGTTAGATAATAATTCTCCGGAAAAATCCAGCTCGCCCGCCCCCACTTTTTGGACACTTTTACCGCCACATTTTCTCTGTCTTGCACCAATGGAAGGTGTCACTGATGTGGTTTTTAGGTCGGTAGTTAAACAGGCCGCCGCACCAGACGTCTTTTTTACAGAGTTTACTAACGTATCCAGTTTCGCTTCCGAAAAAGGGCGAGCAAATGCCATAGAACGTCTTGATATTGCCGGAAAAACCTCTCTTATTACAGAAAGCCAAGAAAATTCTCACCCGCCCTACTTAGTAGCACAAATCTGGGGCAAGAATCCTGCTCACTTTAAAGAAACTGCTGCCGCTTTAAAAGAACATGGCTTTGACGGACTAGATATTAACATGGGCTGTCCGGATCGTCACGTCAACAAAGCCGGTGGTGGTGCCGCTATGATTAACACCCCAGAACTTGCCATAGAATGTATTAAAATGGCAAAATCTGCCACCACTCTGCCAGTCTCAGTCAAAACTCGTCTCGGATATAGCTTTATTCACGAATATAAGAACTGGCTTCCACTACTCTTAAACGAACACCCCGCCGCCCTTACGGTCCACTTACGCACCAGAAAAGAAATGAGCAAGGTACCAGCCCATTTTGAGCTTATCCCAGAAATCATTAAACTAAAAAATCAGATCTCTCCCCAAACCAAACTTATTATTAACGGCGACATTTCCGACAAAAATGCCGCAAAAAGCCTAGCTAAAAAATATCCAGAAGTTGACGGTTTCATGATTGGCCGTGGAATCTTCCAAAATCCTTTTTGTTTCTCAGAATATCAGCCTAGCAGGGAAGAACTGCAAGAGCTATTTCTATATCATCTAGATTTGTTTGATAAGCGCGCCGCAGAATTATCCGCTCGTGGTTCCCATTACCCATACGAACCACTTAAACATTTTTTTAAAATCTATATCAGTGGCTTTGACGGCAGCAAAGAACTAAGAAGTAAGCTAATGGAATGTAAAAGCACCAAGGAACTTAGAGCTATACTTAGTACCATCTAGTACACCGGCTCAACCAAAGCCCGCCGGTATCCGCTTTCGTATATATATTCCGGGCTATATTCTTGGCACGACAGTAATCTATATAATCAAGGTGAGATTGGCGATTTATGGTCTACCTCGATACGTTCTAATGCTAATGCTTTTGGCTTACGTATGAGCGGTTTGGAACTTGCTCCACAAAATTATAATACTAAGGCGAGTGGTTTCACTCTCTGTTGCATTACCCAAGATTTTTTCTTTCAAAAATTTTAGCCTCCCACTCTTTACAAAATGCCACTCCACCGGCTCCACCAAAGCCCGCCGGTATCCGCTTTCGTATATATTGCCCGGCTACTACTACTGGCGTGGTGGTAACCTGTACGGTCAGGGCACGGACGGCAACTGGTGGCCTACCTCAGCCTATTCTAGTACCAATGCTTACCATTTGGCCATGCATAGCTCGGCACTTAATCCCCAGTATAACCTTAATAAGGCCTACGGCTTTCCTCTCCGTTGCGCCGTTCAAAACTCTTTTCAGAAATCTTAGCCACCTACGGTTTGTAATACGTTCATTTACTCCACCGGCTCAACCAAAGCCCGCCGGTATCCGCTTTCGTATATATATTCTGGGCATTACTATTGGTCTATTTCCGCTATGTTACTTGGTCAAAATGAATATGGGCATTGGTGGGCAACAACAGCTAAAAACAGTAACGAAGCATATACATTACGTACAGATAGTTCTACGGCGTACCCATTATACTATACCAGCAAAACGACCGGTCTGACTCTCCGTTTCCCCTCAACTCCACCGGCTCAACCAAAGCCCGCCGGTATCCGCTTTCGTATATATATTCAGGAATCTATCGATGGGGGAATGGCACTTTGGGTAATCAAAGCACAGCCGGTGCCTGGTGGCTTGCATCGTCCTATTCTAACGCTAATGCTTACTATGCATACGCAAACAACTCAGGACTTGGCTCACAGGATAACATAGATAAGGCCTACGGCTTATCTCTCCGCTAACCACTCCACCGGCTCCACCAAAGCCCGCCGGTATCCGCTTTCGTATATATTATCTGGCACCTACTACTGGGGTAATGGTAACCTGAGCAATCAGGGCACGATCGGCTACTGGTGGTCTACTTCGACTTATTCTAGTACCAGTGCTTACTTTTTGAGCATGTATAGTTCGGTACTTAATCCGCAGGATAGCAGTAATAAGGCAGGCGGCTTTCCTCTCCGTTACGCTATCTCGAACAATCTTACCAATCCTATACAAAATATGCTGAGAAAACAGACTCCTCCGCTCCACCGGCTCCACCAAAGCCCGCCGGTATCCGCTTTCGTATATATTCACAGGTTACTACTACTGGGGAGATAGTAATAGTCTAGGCAGCCAGGGTACAGGTGGCTACTCGTGGTCTACTACGATAGATTCTAACATTAATGCTTACTATTTAATCATACATAGTCAGGGGCTTAACCCACGGTATAGCGCCAGTAGGGTCCACGGCTTACCTCTCCGTTTCCCCTCAACTCCACCGGCTCAACCAAAGCCCGCCGGTATCCACTTTCGTATATATTTTCTGGAATATACCGATGGAATAATGGTATTATATACAACCAGGGAACCACCGGCAACTGGTGGTCTATGTCGATAGATTCTAACACTACTAATTTAAGTATAGGCGACTCGTTACTTAATCCGCAAGTTAGTAGCAATAAGACAACTGGTCTATCTCTCCGTTTCCTCTCAACTCCACCGGCTCCACCAAAGCCCGCCGGTATCCGCTTTCGTATATATTCCCCGGCCTGTACTCCTGGGGTAATGGCACCCTGTACAATCAGGTCACGGACGGCTACTGGTGGTCTACTTCGGCATATTCTAGTACCAATGCTTACTATTTGTACGTAGGTAGCTCGGGACTTAATCCGCAGAGTGACGGTAGTAGGGCAGCCGGCATGACTCTCCGTTGCGTCACTCAAAACTTCTTCTTTCAAAAAATTTAGTCTCCCACTCTTTGCAATGTACCGCTCCACCGGCTCTACCAAAGCCCGCCGGTATCCGCTTTCGTATATATACTCGGGCTACTATACCTGGATTGATGGTCGTTTGAGTGCTTGGAACACGCACGGCTACTGGTGGTCTACTTCGGCAAATTCTAGTACCAATGCTTACCGTTTGGACATGAATAGCTCGGAACTTAGTCCGCAGACTGCCAGCAATAAGATACACGGCTTTACTCTCCGTTGCATTACCTAAAACTTTTTCTTTCAAAAAATCTTTTCTCCACCGGCTCCACCAAAGCCCGCCGGTATCCGCTTTCGTATATATTTTCTGGATTTTACTACTGGGGTGGCTATTTACGCTATCAAGGCGCCGCTGGCTACTGGTGGGCCGCAACCTCTAATGAAAGCTCAGGGGCGTATGATTTAAGCATGGACAGTTCATCGCTTAATCCAAGTACTAATAATCATGATAATAATTTGATGTATGGACTTTCTCTCCGCTTCTTCCATAGTTCCACCGGCTCCACCAAAGCCCGCCGGTATCCGCTTTCGTATATATATTCCGGGCTAATACGCTGGTTTGAGGGGAGCACTGGCGGTCAAGGAACATCTGGATACTGGTGGACCAGATTGGTATATAGCGACTTAAAAACTTATAGTCTAATTATGGGTGAAACTACAATGACATCACAAGACGGCTATGAAAAATTATATGGTTTTTCTCTCTGTTATGTCATGTCAAATAATCATTCAGCCCTTTACTAAGAAGTTAATCTGTTATCTCAAACAGTACAGAAGAATTTACGCTCCACCGGCTCTACCAAAGCCCGCCGGTATCCGCTTTCGTATATATATTCCGGAAATTATGACTATATCAATGGTAGCCTAAACAATCAAGACACATATGGCACATGGTGGTCAGCTACGACCAACGATAACTCTAACGCTCACCATATGTCCATGAATAATGTTGTACTAAATACTCAGGATAACAATAATAAAATAGCAAGTCGCACTCTCCGGAAAAAGCCAAACCCCCAGCGCGTTAACGGTTGGGGGATTGTGGAGCCAGTAGGGGAACGCTTTGCGGCCTTAACGGACTTAATTGCAAATTGTCATGGCTGGCTCTTAATATCTTTATTATATCATTCTACTACTTTGAGTGCAATATTAAGATAT
This sequence comes from Candidatus Saccharimonadota bacterium, assembly GCA_017405245.1. Lineage (GTDB taxonomy): Bacteria > Patescibacteriota > Saccharimonadia > Saccharimonadales > Saccharimonadaceae > Nanosyncoccus. Next base: position 15,623 of record JAFRAU010000010.1, on the reverse strand, counting down.
AATCATTTTTCCCTAATATTAAGATCTTTTGAATCCTTAGCGTCTTAATTTTTTCAAGTAATTATTTACATCAATCGCAATTCTATTCAGACGACGCTTAGTTTTTCTAGCATTTAGTATAATATACTGCGATTGCGCTTTCGCATGAGCAACAGCATGAACTGTATTGTCATAGCTATTGCCATAAAGTGTCTTTATCTCCCATAGGACACCATCCATCTTCCATAATATATCTGCGGTATGAACACCAGATATTTTACTCTCTTTTTGGAAATATATATCGAATCCAAAACGTCTTAGTATTTCTGCACAATTTATCTCGTCTTCTGGACGATTCTTAGCGTTAAAAACTCTACCTAATTTTTTGTTTTGAGGATAAGACTTTATCCGGATTATTGAGGTAGCATTTTTAGCCATGGCATTACTATATAGCAATGCCATGCTATTTTGCAAGCATTAGCGTTAAAAATTGCAGGGAATTATTTACTAATTCTACTACGACCAAGGAAGAATCATTGTTTCTCCACCGGCTCCATCAAAGCCCGCCGGTATCCGCTTTCGTATATATACTCTGGCCTCTACTACTGGGGTGGTGTTACCTGGACTATCAGGGCGCGTACGGTGTCTGGTGGTCTATTTCGGCTCTTTCTAGTACCGATGCTTATGATTTGAGCATGGGTAGCTCAACACTTCGTCCGCAGTATAACGGTAATAAAGCCTTCGGCTTATCTCTCCGTTGTATCACTATCCTAAATAATCTTATAGCTATTTATTCTATTTACAATTTCAAAAAAATTCTCCACTCCACCGGCTCCACCAAAGCCCGCCTGTATCCGCTTTCGTATACATATTCTGGCAGCTATTACTGGGGGTCTGGCAACTTGGATGCTCAAGGTGCTGGCGGCAGCTGGTGGTCTTCGTCTGCATCTGCTAGCGCTAACGCTTACCGTCTAAGTATACCTGGCTCAGTGCTAAACCCACAAGCTAACAATGATAAAATGCTAGGCTTAACTCTCCGCTTCCTCTCAACTCCACCGGCTCCACCAAAGCCCGCCGGTATCCGCTTTCGTATATATACTCCGGCAACTACAACTGGGGTAATGGTAACCTGTACCATCAGGGCACGGCCGGCGACTGGTGGTCTACTTCGGCAAATTCTAGTACCAATGCTTACTATTTGTACATGGTTAGCTCGGAGCTTAATCCGCAGAATAACTATAATAAGGCAAACGGCTTTTCTCTCCGTTGTACCACATCAAATAATCATTCAATCATTTATCAAAAAACTAATCTACTGTTTCGAACGACAGAAAAAACTTCAACTCCACCGGCTCCACCAAAGCCCGCCGGTATCCGCTTTCGTATATATTAGGTGGGAGATATTATTGGAATACAGGGGAACTATACTATTATAATGTATGGGGTGTCTGGTGGATGTCAACAGCAGCAAACTCAACACAGAGCTATAATCTTGGCATGTCTGCTGGATCATTAAGTCCAACAGGGAATGCAGCGGACAGATACCTAGGCTGGTCTCTCCGTTTTACCTTTTCTCCACCGACATAACCAAAGCCCGCCGGTATCCGCTTTCGTATATATATTCTGGCTACTATCGCTCGGATATCGGCGACCTAAGCGGTGATGGTAAATATGGAGTCTGGTGGACAATTCTTCCAAACAACAATTCTGATGCATACCATCTGACAGTAGGATTTGATATTTCATATGTAGTACCAAGAAATAGTAGCCCAAAAGTTCGTTCATTATCTCTCCGTTACATCATTCAAAAAATCTCAGCCTCCAACCCTTTACAAAATGCCACTCCACCGGCTCCACCAAAGCCCGCCGGTATCCGCTTTCGTATATATACTCTGGATACTATTATTGGGGCGATGGCCGTCTATACCATCAAGACGCATATGGCCACTGGTGGTCAGCCTCAGCATACAGTAGTTCTAATGCCTACGACTTGAATGCTGGTAGCTCGATATTAAATTCGCAATATAATGCCAACAAGGCTCACGACCTTGCTCTCCGTAGTACCACTACAAAATTATTTTCAATTATCTATCGAATGCGTTAGAGCAACTAATTTACGATTACAGACAATAGAACAGACTTTACTCCACCGGCTCAGCCAAAGCCCGCCGGTATCCGCTTTCGTATATATTCTCCGGGTACTTCTACTGGGGCAATGGTCTTCTGAATAATCAGGACACGAACGGCGTCTGGTGGTCTACTACGGTAAATTCTAGCACTGATGCTTACAGTCTGAGCATGGGCAGCTCGTGGCTTCAGTCGCAAGGTAGCAACAACAAGTCGTATGGCTTTCCTCTCCGTAGACCATACCACTGGGGGCGGGGAGGCAAGCGTAGGTAATTTCCGGTTTATAGGATTCTAAGGCAATCCTCTCCCTGTTCCTGGTTTCTCGAAATATTATTTCGAGCCAATAAAAATATAACTTGCTACGGGTCGAGTACGCGTCCCATCCGCGCCACAGACCCGCCTAGCAAGTTATATTTTTATTAGCCGCGAGAAATCTATTGAGAGAAATTAGGAATAGGGAGGGGTTGCAACGAGTAGACTTCCTGAACCGGAAATTGCCTGCGCTTGCCAAAACTCGCCCACACGAAAACAGCTTGCCAAACCCGCCCAAATACCACATACTAAGCTCCACCAAAAAACCGACTAATGTTTAGCCGGTTTTAGAACTTAGGCCGCGGAGAGATACCAGGAAAGATCCTGCGAATTAAACGCAAGTAAGTATTTGCGTTTACCCGCCACGACGTCGAAGAAGTGTATCGCTACGTTACCCGCAAATTTAATACGTGTACCGATTAGCTCGGTGACCTCGGTTTCTCCTGCCTGTCCACGTCGCTTAAAAGAAAGCGGTTGGCAAGGCGTCATCTCGTAGCCGAAGAGCGCCATCACTTCTACTTGTTCTTTTTTATTAAAATTATTATTTTTCATAGATAACTCCTAAATTTATTTATAGAAGTCATTTATGTGAGCCTGATTTATTGGCTCCTGGCTGAAAGTATAAATGACGATACTAACAGCTAAATAATTTTCTCATTGCCAGTGACCGAAGTATAGCAAGATAATCTTATTTTAGCATAAAAAGTTAGAAAAATCTAATTTTATTAAACGGAAATAGTCGGAAAAATGCCGGACCGATAATTCGACAATATGGCACAGTACCAAGTCCATTTCTAGAATCAAAAGAATGTGAACCTTCACGGTTATCACCAGATACAAAGATTTCTCCCTCAGGCACTACTATATCTACTTCACCTGATGTATATTGCTTTGGACCATCATCATCAGATTTTCTCGTAGTCTCATCTGGGTTAAATCCTTCTGGGTGTTCCTCGTTATATACGGTAAGCGTCCCATCTACCACCGTCACACGCTCCCCAGGAAAAGCAATCACGCGCTTAATAATATATTGGTCTTGTATACTACTCTTAGCCTCACAAGTTAGCGGCCCGGTTGCATCACCATTAGCAAATACGATAATGTCGCCTCTCGATGGCACATACTCTTGTCCCAAAAAATGCGCTACTGTCACTGGAATCCTATTCACTATAATCCTGTCATCACCATGAAGGGTATTCTCCATTGAAACTCCCACCACATTATAAGATCTAAATACAAACGCATTAAGAGCTAACGTCCCAGCCACTACTAGGGCCACAAAAATAACTAGTGAACAAATATCCTTCACAATTGGATGCTTCTGAAAAAACTTTGGCTCTCTAATTTCCATATATTCTATTATAGCATAATAATTATTATTTATATTATTTTAAGCCATTATCTGCTATAATATCTAACATGGCTGATTATGTTTTAATTAGAAAAAGTCGCAACGTCATTAGTTCCATTCTTCACGTTATTCTGAATATCCTACTCGGTGTAGGTTCCGTCGCTATTACAGTCATTACCGGTAGCTGGATCATCGGTTTGATATTAGTTTTTATTTCTAAGTGGCGTATTTTTGCCGTTCGTCCGCGCTATTGGATGATAAATATCAAATCTAACCTAGTAGACCTCATCGTGGGCATCAGCTTCGTCATGATTACTTATTGTTCTGGCACTGAGTGGCTGATCATCGATTTTATTCTAGCTGCTGGCTATACCCTCTGGCTTATCCTTTTGAAACCTCGTTCGTCCGACCTTGCCACAGAAGCACAATCTCTCATTGCCGTTTTTCTCGGTACTACCGCTGCCACCTTACTTTTTGCCAGCTCAGATTCTGCTTTTCTAGTACTTAGCTGCTTCTTCATCGGCTTTGCCGCAGCGCGTCATATTCTAGTCCAGACTGATGACAATAATTTTGGCCTCATCACATTAGCCTGTGGCCTCATTTCCGCAGAAATTGCCTGGCTATGTCAAAGCTGGTTAATTGTGTACACATTCGGCACTACTGGTATTGCCATCCCCCAGGTGTCCATTATCCTCACCCTTTTTGCTTTTGTTTCCGCTCGTATTTACAAGTCAGGATTAAAGCACGAAGGGAAGATTCATTTCTCGGAAATTGCGCCCTCTGCCTTATTTAGTATTTTAGTTATTGCGATGCTAATCATTTGGTTTAGTAATCCAATTTTCGATGTTTAATAAGAAAGGAATAATATGCCACAAAAAACCACCCCAAAAAGTAAAGCTTCAAAGTCCAGTAAATCCACTTCAAAGCCAAAGGTAAAGAAAAATAAATCAGAGGCAAAAACCACTAAATCTGTCGTGAATGTCAAGCCTCAAAAAACTTCAAGGTCTAAAAAATCACTTGCAGTCATTTCCGCTCCTCATTCATCCTCAGGGGATAACTCCACCAAAAAAGAGACTGTGTCACAAGCAAAGAAATCTACTACAAACCCAACAGTTGTCACTCTGCTTGCCGCCACTGCTGCTTTTTCCGCAGCAGCTCTTGGACTATCTATCTATAATTTTATTGGCGGCAGCTCACTTAATATCAATTTTGGGCCTGATGGAAATTCCGCAAATTTCACAGAAGGTTCTATTGCTGACATTGCAGAGAAAGTTGCACCTAGCGTAGTGTCTATCATTACTAAAACTAAAACAACAAATGGCTGGTATACCTACAATACTACTGCCACCGCTTCCGGTACTGGCATGATTATTTCCAGCGACGGTTACGTCCTTACTAATAAGCACGTCGTAGATGGTGCCACCGAAATCGGCGTCGTACTAGACGACGGTACTACCTATTCTGATGTTAAATTAATTGGCGTAGACCCATTAAATGACGCTGCTATCATTAAAATCAACGGTGTATCCGATTTGAAGCCTGTCAAACTTGGTGATTCTAAAACTCTAAACGTCGGTCAGCAAGTTATTGCTATCGGCAATGCTCTTGGCCAATATCAAAATAGTGTTACAGAAGGCATCATTTCCGGCGTCGGCCGCAACATTACCGCCTCAGACGGCAATAATAACTACTATGAAACTTTATCTGACATGATTCAAACTGACGCCCAGATTAACTCTGGCAATTCCGGTGGCCCATTACTCAATGCTGCCGGCGAAGTTATCGGTATCAATACTGCACTTTCCGCTTCTGGTACAACTGGCAACAGTATTAGTTTTGCCATTCCTATATCTTCCGTCAAGGGCATCATTAAATCCGTCATTGAAAACGGGGAATTAAAGCGTGCTTATATCGGTGTTGGCTATATTCCAGTTACACCTACCGTTGCCAAATCTTATAATCTGTCCGTCGACCACGGCGCTTATCTAGCCAACTCAGATGCCATTATCGCTGGTGGCCCAGCAGAAAAAGCCGGTCTTAAAGCTGGCGATATTATCACTAAGGTAGGCGGTATCGAAATCGGCAAAGCCGGCTCTCTTTCTACTCTTATCGGTGAGCATAGCATAGGGGAAGTCGTCAAGCTTACTATCGTGCGCGATGGCAAAGAAATCACTACTGATATCACGCTTTCTGCTTACGAAACACCAGAAAAAACCACCATTATCAGACAGTAATAATCCGACAAAGTAAATATTATATAATACTAATCTTAAAGACCACCGCGTAGTCCGTGGTCTTTAATGACGCCAGGTTCTTAATTTTCTGAAAATCTATTACGGCACTATCGCCCCAATCAAGGTTATCAGTGTTCATTGTCATGAGCTTATCCAATCTAGCTTTTTGTGACGGGTCAAGTTCTAATACTACATAGGTAGTTTGCCGTGGGTTTCTTTTAGTACCAGCGTTATCTTTACCAAATACTTTCGCAGTCGCCTCAGCCGTAGTTAGAATCTGGAAAAGTAGCCGTAATATTTCTGATAAGCCTCCGTCTTCCGCATAGAGTGCAACCTCCGGCTCATATTGTAAATTTTCCTTTGACACCCAGTCCCACTTGGGGTCCACATACGGCAAATTAGCAACTATCACCATTTTTTTCGCATCAAGCGTCATCTGCTCAAATAGGTCCGTCTTCGTAAATGTTATTTTTGCACCCAGTTTTTTGGCATTCATTTTAGCGGTTTTCAAAGCAAAAGGAGAAATGTCCGTTCCGATTACGTCTGCCTTTGGGAGTTCCAATTTCAAAGTCGTAGCAATACAAGACGACCCCGTTCCAATATCTACAATTTTCCAATCATTTCCATCACTACCAATTATTTCCTTCACAATATCAATTAACCCTTCCGTCTCCGGGCGGGGAATTAGCACGCTACTATCTACATAAAACTTTCTGCCGTAAAATTCTTTTTCTTGCAAGACATAAGCTAGTGGCATTTTATCTTTTATTCTTTGTTCCAACATCCCCGTAGCTCTAGCCGATTGGCTAGGTGTTAACTTCTGATCCTCATGCAAGGTCAGATAGCTTCTATCTTCCACACTAAGCACAAAGCACAAAATCAGTTCAGCGTCTAAGGGTAAAAACTCCTTTTTATATTTATCCTTTTGAGTTTTTAGCCAATCAGATATTGTCATATGGCGACCGTTTTTAATTATTTTCGTTGCCAAGTTCACGCTCATTACGAAGTAGCTCTTCGATTATATCATCAATCTCGCCATCCATCGCCGCGTTGATATTACTCCTTGAATAATGAATTCTATGGTCGGTAATTCTATCCTGCGGAAAATTATAAGTTCTAATTTTCTCACTTCTATCACCTGTACCAATTAAAGATTTTCGTGCCTCAGAAGCGTTTTTTCGTTCCTCTTCTTTTTGCTTCTCAATCAAACGAGAGCGTAAGATAGTCATAGCTTTAATTCGATTCTGCTGCTGAGAACGCTCATCTTGCATCGCCACCACAATACCAGTTGGAAGATGTGTAATTCTCACGGCTGAGTCGGTAGTATTGACTCCTTGTCCACCATGGCCGCCACTCCGATAAATGTCTATTCTAAGATCTTCTGGCTTAATTTCAATTTCATTTTCCTGCGCCTCCGGAAGAACTGCCACCGTTACGGTAGAAGTATGAATCCTCCCCTGACTCTCCGTCACTGGCACGCGCTGTACCCGGTGCACGCCACCCTCAAATTTTAGTCTACCATAAGGCCTCTCGCCAGAAATTCTAAAAATCACTTCTTTCATACCACCTGCTTCATTCTCATTTTGAGAAATAAGCTCCGCCTTCATGCCATGTTTTTCGGCATAGTGTAGGTACATTCGATACAGCTCACCGGCAAAAAGACTAGCCTCATCACCACCAGCCCCAGCTCTAATTTCAAATATTATCGGCTTATCGTCATCCGGATCTCGCGGCATCAGCAATTCTTCCAATTCCGAAGCGATAAGATTAAGCTCTTTTTGAATTTTCTCTACGTCTTCCTTTGCAATTTCTGAAAGTTCTGAGTCAGAAAGAAGTTCGCGGGCCTCAGTCAAATCCTTTTCTAGTTTCTGTTGTCTTTCCGCCAATTCTAAGATATGCTCTATTTCCGCTATCCGCCGAGACTTCGCTGCAAAATTTGAGTCTAAATAAGCGTCTGGACGCGTCAAAAACTCCTCTATCTCTCTTTTCTCATCTTTTAATTTTTGAAAATCCATGCTACAATTATACCATACTTTTTGGACCCATAGCTCAGTTGGCTAGAGCGTACGATTCACATTCGTAAGGTCAGAGGTTCAAGCCCTCTTGGGTCCACCACGTCATTTGTACACTTTACAATTATTAAAATCTCTGATATAATGGAACAAGTTATGAGTAAAAAAGAATTACATCCTAAGGAATATCGTTTTGTAGTCTTTTCTGACGAAGCGGCTAACTTCTCTTTCCTGACAAAGTCTACCGCAAAAAGCGAGGAAACTATCAAATGGGAAGATGGTAAAGAATATCCTCTTGTCAAAGTTATGATTTCTTCCGCTTCTCACCCATTCTTTACTGGTGAAGAAAAGATTATCGATACCGAGGGTCGCGTTGACCGCTTTAAGGCTCGCGCCGCCAAAGCTGCCAAAATGCGTGCCAGTATCGGCAACAAAGTAAAGAAAGCAGAAAAAGAAGCCGCAAAGAAAGCAGAAAAATCTGCTAAAAAAGCTTCCGAGTAAGCCGTTATCACAAAAAAATAACCGTGGTAAATTCCACGGTTATTTTTTTGTGCCTAACCTAAATATATATCAATATATAAACAACTATATGCCCCAAAAACGCAAATATTGCGCCGGCCCATGCTATCACCGTATACTTATCTGGTCTTCTTATCGTATTAAGCACCGCCAAGGCAAAAATCGCTGGATTAATCATCCTAATCTGCCCCATCCATCTGTAAATTTCTTGCGCCACTCCGGATGCAGCATCAATTTTAAAAATCACCCCTGTGAGAACATCAATTAGAAGCTCAGAGGCTCCTAAAATTAGAGCCAAAATAGCAAATAACTTAGCCTTATTCTGGAACATCAGCTTACTATCCGTTGCCTTAATAGCACAAGCAATCCCAAGAATAAAGGTTAGTGCAATTACCGCTCCCTCAATGATAATTAAGGCTATTGGCAACGTTTCTTCTGACTTTAAATAAGAAATATTAGTTTGATAAAGAAATACCGTCACGACTATCTGTATTAAACTCAGCAGAAACGAGAGTTTTAAAAATAGCGGCGCCTTGGTTTTCTTATCGGGCTTTACTACCGTGAAACTTAAAATCAACATGACAAGCGTAGCCGGCACTAAAAAATCGTACGCTAGCGGAAAAATATTTCTTGGAATTACGCCGGCCGTAGGATTAGTCATACTATAATTAAATCCCCCGCAGGCCATTAGCACCGTTCCAACAGCATTAACCCCGCTGATAATCGTCGTTAAAATCAATGAAAGAATATACATATTTTTATTATAGCACAAGCATCTTCAAAATAGCGCCAAGTAGGAAAAATTAGCTATTCAATGCGCCTAATCGCGTTGCGGTCTGTCGTAATGATCGGTCACTACACTCATCTATGGTGATGAGCCTGGTTCATTGACTTTCCTAGAAAAATATTGTAATATAAATAAAAGCTATTTGTTCATTAATATCAGGAGGTGAAGATTATGAGAAAGAAAAGGATAATCATTGGTCTTATTGTGACTTTATGTTTAATCATGCAGGCTACTCCGGTATTTGCTTACAGACCTAACACTATCTACTTCATGCCCAAAGATAGCGTCACGTCTATCAGTAATCCGGAAAGAAACTATCTTATCGTAGTTAATCATGAGCATCCCATCAATTTAAACGGAAGTTTCGTCGAGGATCTTCAAAGAGATTTGGTTTATATGCCAAACGTAGTCGATGGTGATACTATGGCCGTCGAAAAAGCTGCTTATTTAGCTTTTACTAGATTGCAGCGAGATTTAGAAACAGAAGATGGTATCAGAATCGGACTTTATGATGGCTATCGCACAGCCGACGACCAGGAATATCTTTTATCACAAAACCTCACAAATACCGCCGCCAAGGTTGGTTACTCCGAACACCACACCGGGCTGGTACTCGACATTGTTCTATGGCATAGTGAAGATGGGAAAAAGTACGAATGGTACTCCGAGACTGTGGAACGTCAAAAAACCATACCTGAGTTCAAAAAGATTCACGAAAAAATGGTAGATTACGGTTTTATTGAACGCTATCCTAACGGCAAACAGGACATTACTGGAATAGAGTATATCCCCTACGAGATTCGTTTCGTAGGAAGCTCTCAAATTGCACATGCCATTACAGACAATAATCTATGTTTAGAAGAATTTGTCGGAATGAATTAAAATCTCGGAACAAATAGCTTATTGCGGGGTTGCATAACCCCGCTTTTCATTGTTTTTAATAATCCATCAATCGACATTAAAAAAGCCACTAGATTCCTAGTGGCTTTTACACAAGTCTTAAAACAATTTTCTATGGTGCAATTCTTGTTCTAATCGACCGTTAACTCCCTGTTCGTAGGCTAATTTTAGCCTAATCTCATCTATTTCAGTTTCTAAAATATTGTTTGACGCCCTGACAGCGTTAAGCTCTTCTTTGAGCCTACGGTTTTCCATTAAGGACTTCCACAGTGAATTTGCTAGCGCCTCGCGCTGATTAAACACTGTAAGTCTCCTGGCTTTTTTCCTTAATTCCAAAAACTCTTTTCGCGCTATTAAGAGTTCTCTTACTACTGTCGCCCGGTAGAGTCGGCTTCTTTTTGCCGTTCTAATTACCGAGTTGTTTACTGTTCTTATATCCTTTCGGATAAGTATTGGAGCGATTAATTGCCTAATTAGCTCCTTATACTGTTTTCTGTCATCAACCATCAAGTCGATGACTTCCACCTCGGCGGCCTCTGTGTTCTTAAAATTTTTCGCCAGCTCCTCTGCTAGCTCATACAAAAGCTCCATCTGTACTCCTGTCACTACTCCCATCTGGAATAGTTTACAGAGTAAACGCCTTTTTAGCTGGCCTTCTTCTGTTCTAATAACCACCTCCTTGCTAGAAGAGCCAGACACCGGATCATTTTGAGAAACCAAAACTGTTTCTACGCTTGTGTACATTAATGTTCACCTCCTTAGAAAAAATCGCCACCCCGAAAAGGAGTCTATCTCTCCATTATATCACACTTACGCCTAAAAGTCAAGATTTAATTACCCTTGCCAAAACCTAATTTCCATGCTACAATTAATCTATTATTAATTTAATGAATCAGTTAGGAGTAATTTCTCTGGCTGGTATTTCGCAAAATCGAGATACCTTAGGCTTAGAACTCCTAGCAAAGAGAAAGGGAAATAAATGTCGACAAATATCGATATGAAAGCTCTGCTGGAAGCTGGTGCACATTTTGGCCACAAATCCAGCCGTTGGCACCCTAAGATGGCTCCATATATTCACAGCCGTCGCCAAGGTGCACATATTATCAACCTAGAAAAAACCGTCGAAGGTCTAGAAGTAGCTCTGCCTAAGATTACCGAGATTGTTAAATCCGGCAAAAAAATCCTCTTTGTTGGCACTAAAAAACAGATGAAAGAAGTTGTTAAAACCGCCGCAGAGTCCGTCAACATGCCATACGTTACGGTTCGTTGGGTCGGTGGTACATTAACCAATGTCGAGACCGTCAATAAGCAGATTAAGAAAGTTAAAGATTTAGAGCGCCGCATGGAGAGCGGGGAACTAGAAAATCGCTATTCCAAACTCGAAGTCCAGCGTTATCAAGAAGAAATCGATCTTCTAAATGAGCGTTATGGTGGCATCAAAGAAATGTCCGAGCAGCCAGCTGCTATCTTTGTAATTGATGCTTGCGAAGATAAGAACGCCATCAAAGAAGCTAATGCTCTAAATATCCCAGTTTTTGCAATCACGGATACTAACGTTGATCCAACCAAGATTGACTACGTTATCCCAGCTAATGACGATTCTATCAAGGCAACTACCCTGATTTTAGATTACGTTATCGAAGCTATCAAAGACGGTAAAAAATAAAGGAGGAACAATGTCAAATATTAAAGTCGAAGATATTAAAAAATTAAAAGAGCTATCCGGTGTCGGCTTAACTGATGCTAAAAACGCACTCGTCGAGGCCAAAGGCGACTTCGACAAAGCCCTTGAAGCCATGAGGAAAAAAGGTCTAACCAAGGCTGAAAAACGTGGCGACCGCGAAACTAGGGAAGGTCTAATTGAATCTTACGTTCATGATGGTCGTATTGGTGCAATCATTGAAGTAAACTGTGAAACCAGCTTCGTTGCTAAAACCGATGAATTTAAAGATCTCGCACACAAACTTGCTATGCAAGTGGCTAGCATGAATCCACTCTACGTTTCCGTTGATAACATCCCAGCAGACGTTATGGATGCCAAGAAAAAGGAATTTGAAGAGAATTTCAAAGGCCCAGAAAAAATGAAAGACCAAATCATTGGTGGTCAAGTCAAAAAAGCTTTCTCCGACAAGGTCTTAATGGATCAGCCATACATTCTAGACGACACTAAAACCGTAGCTGATTTCATCAAAGATAGTATTGCTAAAACTGGCGAAAACATTACCGTCCGTCAGTTTAAGCGTATCGAACTTGGCGTCACCGAGTAATCAAGTATAGTCTTGACTAGATAGTGAAGGTGTGCAGTCGTGTTTATGGTTCAGTCGCCTCTCGCCTATAAAAAATAGTTTACCAATCCTTACTGTGCCCGACTAAACGGTGCTCGTAAGGTATTGATAAACTATTTTTATAGGGCGAGGCTCTTCTATGAACCATAAACACGACTGCACACCTTCACTGCCCCTAAGCAATTTTTTTGATTAATTCTGCTTCCTTTTTCAGCATGTCTTCGAGTAATCTTTTTGTGACTTGCTCAACTCTCTCTGCAAGCTCTCCACTTTCGTCCAGCTCATCAAAGTCCACTGCCACTGTCTTATCAAACATGCGGTAATATTTAAATTGCTCACGCTTTTTATTGGTACAAATTTTCTCTATTTGGCGCATTTTTACCATCGTTTCATTTGGAACGTCATCGCCCCCAATTTCAAACCAACCTTTAATCCGATTCTTGTCGCGATCTATTCTAATCCAATATATGTAATTATAGCCATTTCCCCAAGACCCTTTCCTCGGCCCAATATATGGCAATACCTCTGTCATCGTCGGTGTATGGAATGACAAACTCTGACCATGTTGGCTATGGTTAATCTCGATTTTGCCTTCTTTTTCCAGCTCGCGTAAAGCCTTCATCATGGCTGTTTCTACCGCATCTACACGATATTCGAAAATCAAATCGAGTGCCTGCTTATGCTTATTGTAAATATCATTACAAATTTTTACCAGTTTTGGATCTTCCACAATTTTTCTCCTTATAATTTTATAATAATTATCAATCACAAGTCTAATGTCCGGCTTAATATCCATCGTTTTTAGGATATGTTCTAGTGCCAACATCACATCTTCATAAGATAAAATCCCCCAGTTTTCCGAATCGCTCGGATCCATCTTGTCTGGGGTTAAAAACACAAAAATCTTTTGGTATTTATTAGAATAATTTTCATCAATAATTGTGCGGTACCGATTCAGCTGGTTACTATGTTCATGCGCACCCACTTTATTTTCGATCGCAATCACAATTTTATCATCAGTAGACGAAAGCAAAATATCAATATTGTCTTGCTCGCGCTGCACGGTAAACTTCCTAAAATCAGCTAACATCAGCCGTGTCACGTCATAATTTTTATCACCATTATTAGAAACTATCGCCGCCAAAATTTGTTTCAAAAAAGCGTCGCCTAAGCCATGGTTAGCGTTTGGGTCAAGCAGCCAAGAAAGTACATTACTGTGACGAATTTCATTTCTAGTAATTTTAAGCACGTCGAACAAATTAAACTGGTTCGCCCATTCATCTAAGTCATTAAAACAAGCCGTATCTAGCAGAAGCTTATTTAGTGCCTGCTCGTCAGATGTCTTACTCTTAGCAGAAGTAGCGCTATTTTTTGACTCAGGCTGAATAACACTCGTTTTTGTCAGTAATTGACTTCGTTTTAATCTGTTGTCCATAATCATATTATAACACCCTTATTCTTACTATTATACAACACTTTATTAAAAAAGTCAATATTTACCTTCACTTAACTAGCTTAGTCAACATGTCTCCACTCCACCGGCTCCACCAAAGCCCGCCGGTATCCGCTTTCGTATATATTCTCCGGCGTCTACAACTGGGGTAGTGGTAACCTGTACAATCAGGGCACGGGCGGCAACTGGTGGTCTACTTCGGCAAATTCTAGTACCGATACTTACTTTTTGGTCATGAATAGCTCGGTACTTAATCCGCGGGATCGCAATAATAAGGCATACGGCTTACCTCTCCGTTGCGCCACTCAAAACTCTTTTCAGAAATCTTAGTCACCTGCGGTTTGTGATACGTTCATTCACTCCACCGGCTCTACCAAAGCCCGCCGGTATCCGCTTTCGTATATATTCTCCGGCTACTACTACTGGGGTGGTGGTAACCTGAACGGTCAGGGCACGCACGGCTCCTGGTGGTCTACTTCGGCTGTTTCTAGTACCAATGCTTACTATTTGGGCATGAATAGCTCGGGACTGGGTCCCCAGAATAGCAATAATAAGGCCTACGGCTTAACTCTCCGTTGCGTCACTCAAAACTTCTTCTTTCAAAGATTTTCACTCCACCGGCTCCACCAAAGCCCGCCGGTATCCGCTTTCGTATATATTTTCTGGTAACTATCATTGGCGCGATAGTGCCTTAAATAGGCAAGGTCTGGGTGGCTATTACTGGTCTACTACGGCGCTTTCCAATACTAATGCCTACAATTTGAACATGAATGACTCGATGCTTCTTTTACCGGATGACAGTAATAGGGCAGCCGGTTTCGCTCTCCGTTGCATTACCCAAGACTTTTTCTTTCAAAGATTTTCACTCCACCGGCTCCACCAAAGCCCGCCGGTATCCGCTTTCGTATATATTTTCTGGATTATATAATGCTGGAACAGGAAATCTAGGATATCAAGATGGAACTGGCAACTGGTGGTCATCAGTAGCTGTCAATAACTCACGAGCTCATAGCCTAGGATTGGATAATACGGTTCTATATCAAAATGGAGATAGCGGCAAAATTGGCGAGCTTCCTCTCCGTTGTCTCCCCCTCCACCGGCTCGACCAAAGCCCGCCGGTATCCGCTTTCGTATATATTCTCAGGTAACTACTATGGCACTGGCGAAGTAGGAAATCAGGGTACTGGCGGTAGCTGGTGGACGCATACCGTATATGACAGTTCTACTGCTTATCGCCTAGGAATGAGTGGTACAGGGCTAAATCCTCAGCTAGATTATGCCAAGAATGGAGGCTTTTCTCTCCGCTGTATCACTCAAAACTTTTTCTTTCAAAAAATTTAGTCTCCCACTCTTTACAAAATACCGCTCCACCGGCTCCACCAAAGCCCGCCGGTATCCGCTTTCGTATATATTGTCTGGTTCGTATTCATGGGGTAGCGGTCAGCTAGACAACCATGGCGTAGTCGGCTACTGGTGGTCCGCTACGGCAAAATCTAGCGCCAACACTTACTATTTGTATGCAAATAATAGCTCAGGACTTGGTCCGCAAGGTAACTATGATAATAATATAGTAAATAGTCTATCTCTCCGTTGCACCATTCAAATCTTTTTCTTTCAAAAAATCTTCCACTCCACCGGCTCAACCAAAGCCCGCCGGTATCCGC